>JAKPMW010000090.1 GCA_029548715.1 Spirochaetota bacterium
ACGATGTTGAGCCGGGCGGACAAATCACGCATCAGTTTGCCCGCGCCCCCCTCGTTGCCCCGGGCAATCAGAAGCCGGCCCCCCACCGGGCGACGGCACGTCTTGAGAAATTCGAGGACAGCATTTTTTCCGTATATGACATTTTTTTTCATGATCGTCTCTCCCAGACAGTCCCCTGCGGAGTATCCTTGAGGACGATTCCCTTTGCGGCCAGCTCATCGCGGATGCGATCACTCTCGGCAAAATTTTTCGCTGCACGGGCCTGATTCCGCGCGGCAATCAAACCTTCAATCTCCTGGTCCAGGCCCTCTCCAGAGCCAAAATCGAGCACGTTGAGCACTTCATCCAGGCGCCTGAAACTCGCAAGCACAGCATCAGCACTCCCTTGCTCCAGGGGGAAGTGTTCGCGAATCCGCGGGAGCACCGGGAAAACGGCTGCCATGGCCTCACTGATATTGAGATCATCTTCAATCGCAGCCGTAAACCCGGCAAGCATGGCGCCGAGAATCGCGCTCACTGCCGCAGCCTGCCCGGAAGGAGCACTGTTCCCCAAAGAATCAGGACCGACAAAACGGGACACATCCGACAAAAAAGTATCCAGTCTGGCCAGGGCGGCCTTTGCGGCCTCCAGCCCCTGCTCGGAAAAATTCAGGGTCTTGCGGTAATGGGTTGAAAGCAGCAGGTAGCGGATGACACGGGCCGACCAGCCCCTGCCCACAAGCTCGCGAAACGTGTAAAAATTGCCTTTTGATTTTGACATCTTTTCGCCATCAACCAGCAGCCAGGCACAGTGCAGCCATGTTCGCACAAAAGGCTTCCCCGTAGCAGCCTCGCTCTGGGCAATCTCGTTTTCATGATGCGGGAACATATTGTCGATCCCGCCGGTATGGATATCCATGGTCTCGCCCAGGTACTTCATGCTCATGGCCGAGCATTCGATATGCCAGCCAGGCCGCCCCCTTCCGAAGGGCGAATCCCAGACCACACTCCCGTCCCTGTCGGTGTATCCTTTCCAGAGAACAAAATCGGACACGTGTTCTTTTTCGTATTCGTCGCTGTCAACCCGTCCCGACGCACCGGCCACAAGTCCTTCACGGTCAAGATGGGCGAGTTTTCCATACTCACGGAAGCGCTCGATACTGAAATAGACCGATCCGTCCTTCTGGTAGGCAAAGCCCCTCTCAAGCAGCGTCTGGATCAGGCTGATCATCTCGGGGATGTGCCGGGTTGCCTCGGGATACACCGAGGCGGGCATGATTCCAAGCGCCCTGACATCCTCAAAAAACGCGTCCTTGTAAATTTTCGTATACTCGTCGAGCGGCATGCCTTTGGCTATCGAATTACGGATCGTCTTGTCGTCCACATCTGTCAGGTTCATGACCTGGGTTACTTCGTACCCGGCAAAGCGCAAAACCCGGTGCAACAGATCCTCAAAAATGTAGGCCCTGAAATTTCCGATATGGGCATAGTCGTAAACTGTCGGACCGCACGTGTACATGCTTGCCTTGCCTGAAACAAGGGGTACAAACGGCTCAGTCTTGCGGGTCAATGTATTGTACAACCGTACAGCCATCATCGTCCTCCTCGGATTCAGGCACCAGCCAGTGACGGACATCAGCGTCACATAAAGGTACAAAAAAGTGCGCTGCCGTATACCATACGACAGCGCACCAAAGGGATTGGATCGGAGAATTATCAAAAACCCGCACTCACCTTTATAGCAAGCAGTGTGCCAGCTTTGGCCAATGTCGCTATTTTATTATTGCTTGTATTTAGATAAGTTACGAAATAACAGATTGTAGCAGGACAGGTCATGGCGAAATTTGGCCATTTTTTGTTACACTTGCCTGGCTATTATTTGGCCATTTGGCCACAAATTAACCAATCCCGAGTCGCTTCATCTTGGACCGGAGCGAGCTTCTCCCCAATTGCAGCACCTCGGCGGCCCGGCTGACATTGCCCGAACAGTAGGTGAGGGCCCCCTCGATCACACGCCTTTCGATCTCGTCAAGCGATACCGGCCGGTCAAACCCCACCGCCAGATGAAGCCGCCCGTCCTCCAGGGGCACAGATTCCTCGGGCCTTTCCACCAGACCATGCTCAAGCTGCACAAAGTCCAGCTCGGCTCCCCGGGCCAGAATCATTTCACGCTCGACAACGTTTTTCAGCTCCCGGATATTTCCCGGCCATGCGTAGCGCTCAAGCCGCCTGATGCCTGCTTCGGTGATCACAAAATTTCTGTGATTATGCTTTTGCCTGGATATGAAATATCTGGCCAGAAGCACCACATCCCCCGTCCGCTCCCTGAGCGGGGGGAGATGAATATTGAGGACATTGACGCGAAAATACAGATCCTTGCGAAAGCGCAATTCATCAACCTCTTTTTGCAGGTCCTTGTTGGTCGCACAGACGATTCGCACATCCACGTCGATCTCGCCCCCGCCCACACGGTGCACCCTCCTTGTTTCAAGAAACCTGAGCAGGCTGGTCTGCAGCCGTACCTCCATGTCCCCGATCTCGTCGAGAAAGACCGTTCCCCCATTGGCCCTCTCAAAAACTCCCTTTTGCTGCCTGTCCGCCCCGGTAAAGGCGCCTTTTTCGTGACCAAAAAATTCGCTTTCTATCAGGGATTCGGGAATGCTGGAGCAGTTAATGGGGATAAAGGCCTCCTGTGAACGACGGCCCTGCATGTGAACATGCCGCGCAACCAGTTCCTTGCCGGTTCCCGTCTCACCGGTCACCAGAACAGTCACATCCGGGTTGGCCGCCGCCCGCTCGATGAGCGAGCGGACTTCCTGGATGGCCTCCGACTCCCCGATGATGGGATAGTTCCCCGAATCCCGGTACATCGAAAGTTCGCTCTGCTGCCTGCTGGACTTGAGTGATTTTTCGATGGCAAAAACCAGCTCGTCATTGTGCACGGGCTTGAGAAAGTACTCCTCGGCCCCAAGCCGGATGCACTCAATGGCTGTCCGCACATCCTCCATCCCTGTCATCATGATGATGGCTGTTTCGGGCCAGCGCTTGCGAATCTCTCCAAGCAAATCCACGCCAGAGCCATCCTGAAGAAAAACATCCAGCAAGACCACATCAAAGCTTTCCAGCTCAAGAGCCACCCGGGCCTGTCCCAGGCCATACACTGCCTTGACCAGATAATTGCGCAGGCGCAGCATCTCTGCAATCCTGTCGCAAAACTCCGTCTCGTCATCCAGGACCAGTATTTTCCGCATGGACTCTCCCCTTCACTCCTGCAAGGACCGCAACAATGACGTGTAATAGCGGGGTTCAATATCCGAGTCCTGGATGCCAAGTTCGGCAAGCATGTTCCTGACGCGGGCCTCTGCCTCTTCAACGCCGGTCTCCTGTTCCACTATTGCCTCGATCTCGACAAACCCGCCCAGCCCCGACACTTCGGCCAGTTCGATGTGCATATCCGGACCAGCCGCCCACACCCTTCCCCGTTTTCGCTTTTCAAGCGCCAGTCGATACCCGAGGGAACGGGCAAACGCATCAAAGGCAAGAGGGGAGCTGACCGAAAACTCTATCTCGTCATTGACCTCAACCCCGTCCCTCATCGCCTTATGCTTGAGGGTAACAAGATCACGTGCACAACCGGCTTCCGGAGAACCATCGTTCCGCAGGCGAAACGCCGTTTTTCCCGGCTCAGATTCTTTTTCGTAATAGGCATCCCGTTTGTCAAAGGCCTCCCCGGCTCCATAGCGTTTTCGTAAAACAGCGCCGAGCCCTTCGATGTCACTGACATGAGCCTTGATTTCAACCTCCCACGCCATTTTTGTCCCCCTTGTCCAAGCGCTGTGAAACAAGCACCAGGGCGGCCTGCATGCGCACCCGGACCCTGTCACCCGGAAGCAGCGGCTCGGCGCCATCCTGATGGACACGCCCGCGCGCGGTATCCGCCTTTATGTACCAGGCGCCATCCGGACTGGCGGGGAGTGTGCACCACCGGGGTCTCCCGCTCGAATTGAATACCGCGTAGATGGCGGGCTCTCTCCTGCCATTGACGACACATCCCGCGAGGAGAAAAGCCAGAAACGGCAACCCCGACTCGAACTCGGGCAGCCCCGGTTTCCGCCCATGCCAGGAAATGTCTGGGATCGGGCTCCCGCCCTCAGGTACTCCAGTGAAAAACCGGTCTCTCCGGAGTGAGGCAAAGCGCTTTCGTACACTGATCATCGCACGGCAAAATCCGACCTGTTCTTTCTCGCTTTCAGCCAGACTCCAGTCAACCCATGAGATCTCGTTATCCTGGCAATAGGCGTTGTTGTTGCCAAGCTGTGTCCGCAAAAATTCGTCGCCGGCCAGGAGCATCGGTGTCCCCTGTGAGAGCATCATGATCACAATCGCGTTGCGGGCCTGCCTCCGGCGCAAGCGCCTGACACCCTTGCGCTCCGTCGGACCCTCTGTCCCGTGATTGCAGCTGATGTTGTGGTTTTCACCATCCCGATCATCTTCACCGTTGCCAAGATTGTGCTTGCGCTCGTAGCTGACCAGATCATGCAGGGTAAATCCGTCGTGACAGGTGACAAAATTTATGGAGTGCTGCGGGGACCTGCCGTCATCGGCATAGAGATCCGAACTCCCCGCAATCCGGGTCGCAAGCGGACCGGCAGATCCGGTATCCCCGCGCAAAAACCGGCGTACATCATCCCGATAGCGCCCGTTCCACTCGGCCCAGCGGCCCCAGGCGGGAAAACTCCCGACCTGGTACAACCCTGCCGCATCCCAGGCCTCGGCGATGATCTTGGTCGAGGCAAGGACCGGATCCTGGGCGATCTCTTCAAGCACCGGCGGATTGACAAGCACATTCCCCTGACTGTCCCTGCCAAGGACCGAAGCCAGGTCAAAGCGAAACCCGTCAACATGCATCTCGGCTACCCAGTAGTGCAGGCAGTCCATGATCAAACGCCGCACCCTGGGATGATTGCAGTTCATGGTATTGCCGCAGCCCGAATAATTGCGGTACCCGCCGGCCTCATCAAGCATGTAGTAGACATTGTTGTCCAGCCCCTTGAAGGAAATAACCGGGCCGCCGGCCCCACCCTCTCCCGTATGGTTAAAGACAACGTCGAGGATGACCTCCAGGCCTGCCTTGTGAAATTCGCGTACCATCTCGCGGAATTCATTGACCTGACCGCCCGTCAATGCACTGGAGGCATACGAGGCCTTGGGTGCAAAAAAGGCACAGGTGTTATACCCCCAGTAGTTGACCAGCCGCTCTCCGGTTTCGGGGTTGATCCGTACACCGGCTTCCTCGTCAAATTCATTGACCGGCATCAGTTCGACAGCGGTTACACCAAGACTGACCAGCCAGGGTATTTTTTCGGTCAACCCGCGAAAAGTCCCGGGATGCGCTGCTGCCGCACTGTGATGTATGGTATACCCCCGCACATGCAGCTCATAGATGATTGTCTCTGACAGCGGCCGGTTAAGCGGTCTGTCTCCCTGCCAGTCAAACTCCCGTTCGGGAAGAAAGCAGCGCCGCAGGTAATCGGAGTGATGCGTACCGCGCCCCTCACGCACCAGCGGCCGGCCCCAGACCGCGCCCCCGGTAATCGCAACAGCCCAGGGATCGGAAAGCACAATCCGCCTGTCAAAAAACAATCCCTGCGCGGGATCATGCGGCCCGTCAGCACGATATCCATAGCGTATGCCCTCGGGCAGGCCGCTGACCAGGGCATGCCAGACGTCTCCTGTCCTGTTTTGAACAGGGTCAAGCTCAAGCTCAAAGCAGGCATCCTGGATGCCGGACGCGAAAAACACGATGCTCAGCGAAACAGCGCCGGCGGACACAACCGAAAAATTGATCCCGGCTTCTGTCCTGGTTGCTCCAAGCGGAAGGGGATGCCCGCTCCATACAGCAAGCTTCACCCCGGAAAACTCGCATGTGCGATTCATCATCCCTCCAGCCTGTCCACTATCCGTTCCGTACAGTCAGTGTATCCCGAAAATTCTTCTGATGGAAGCGCGGAGCATCCGGTCATCATCGTCTTCGCTGCTCCAGACCCCCAAAAACAGGGTACTGTTTTCACCATCCGCCCAGGGTGCCCAGAGAGCCCATGCACCCGAAGAACGGCCAGGATCGCTGATCCAGATTTTTTGTCCCTCGCGCAAGCCACCATGCAACCGGACAATGGATTCCGCAAGCGGAATCCGGGATACCTGACGCCCGCTGCGGCAGGCAAGAGGAAAGACCCGCCTGAATCTCTTTTCGGCCTGCTTCCAGTCGGCCTGTCCAAGCCGTGCCGATACGGACTGCCTGTTTTCGTCCCAGCTCCACTGCACATGGGACAGGCAATCCCTGATGTCGCTCAGGACGATCTCGATCTCATACCGGTCCGAGGCTCGCATGCTCAGCCCCTGCCCGCCCGCTTTCCGGCCAGCCTGCGGCTTGCCCCGCGGACCATCCGGGCGTGTCCTCCGGCCAGGAGCAGGCACTCGTCACAGGCGGCTGCGACCTTTTGGCTGTGCGTCACCATGACAAGTGTCAGTTGATACTGTTTCTGCAGGGACTGCACAAGTTCCAGCACACTGCTTCCGGTGGATTCATCAAGATTTCCTGTGGGCTCGTCCATCAAAACCAGCCCGGGTTTGTTGACCAGCGCCCGGACAATGGCAACACGCTGCTGTTCACCACCGGAAAGCTGGCCGGGCCTGTGGTCCAGACGCGCCCCCAATCCGATGCGGTGCAAAAGGTCCCGCGCCATGTCTGCTGCCTCTTCAAATCCCCTGCCCGCCAGGAGTGCCGGCATGGCCACGTTTTCGAGAGCCGAAAAATCCGGCAGGAGATGATGATACTGAAACACAAATCCGATATGACGATTGCGAAAGGTCGCCAGCGCGGTTTCATTCATCCCCTCGATTGCTGTCCCGAATATGGAAATGACACCCGCCGAGGCATAATCCAGTCCGCCAATCAGGTTGAGCAGAGTACTCTTGCCGCTCCCGCTTTCACCAATCACAGCCAGTGACCGGCGGGCCTGAAGCTCAAAGCTGACGTCCGACAGGACCGGCAGCAATTCGGCGGCACTGGCATA
>JAKPMW010000096.1 GCA_029548715.1 Spirochaetota bacterium
ATTCAAGGTCCTGTAACGGTCAGGCGTATTCACCACTTGATTTTCCAAACCGGACCAGTAACCGCCGGCTCTCACCCGAGTCTGCGGCGAGAGCCATGCACTTCAGCGGGATGATGGTGTCAGCTGCAGGGCGTTGACTCCATGCTGCCGTTCCGTCCTTGTGCAAGCCCTGAACAAGCTGCTCGAGGGTTGTGGCATCGGTAAAGAGATCGCTGGTCTTGAGCCCGGTTTTGGCACGGCCACCCATCAGATCGGAAAAGGTGTTTGAAAAAAACACCAGGGTCAACTGGTCATCGAAGACCGCCAGCACTTGGTCATGGTCACTGATCACAGCCCGCATGAGCGAATCCGCAAGCAGCAATTCGTCACGCCGCAGGTGGTCGTATTCGCGCAGGCGCGAGATGATACCATTGAGGGCCTGACCGAGGTGTCCGAGGTCGTCCTCATCGGGAAAGCGCAGGGACTCGAGGGCGGGTGCCGTCCGGTCCGAGGCAGCGTGCAGGGCCTTGTGAAAATAGCGGCGATAGATTCCCAGTCGCCCCCGGTGCAGGGTTGCGATCAGCAGGATGGCCAGAAGTGCCCCGCTGATGCAGGCGACGGTTCCGAGAGTGCTGTAGCGCTCAAGGCTCGAAGCCAATTCGTTCAGCCGCGCAGGAGTGGATTCCGCCTGTGCATTGGTGCTGTGCGGGGCCGGCTGGTGCGGGACCAGAGTGCGAACCCCTTGTGAGAGCAGGGCCGAATGGATGGCCAGACCCGCGCCAAGGACAACCGGAAGGGCCGCAAGAAGGAGGATGTACAGTTTGACCCGGATAAAACGGGATGAACGTTTCATGGTGCTTCTCCATCATCATCATCGGACCAGGCATCAATCAGGGTGTGTATCGATTCCTCCATACCCACCAGGACCAGGATATCACCCTCTTCAAGTGGAACCTCGGGCTTTGGTGCGTCGAGAAATTGCTCGCGCATCACATTTTCCCGGGTGATGCTGTCGATGGCGGGAACAAATCTGCGCAGGGCGATGACCATTACATTGAAGCGGCGCCGGAGATCGAGCTCGATCAGGGACTGCCCGACAAACTCCTGAGGAATCGAAAAATCAGCCATGATCTTGTCCCCCGCCAGACGGACAATGGAGCGGATGCTCGGAGCGGTAATCCTGTCAGCCAGAGCCTTGGCGGCATCCAGTTCGGGGAAGATCACATTCCGGACACCGATCGAAAGCAGGATTCGCCTGTGGGACTCGGTGGAGGCCCTGGCGTAGATATTGGCAAAACCGTGTTCGATCAGTTGCAGGGTCATCAGAAGGGACTGTTCGAGGTTGCCGATGCAGACCACAACATGGTCGACCGAATCGGGATCGATCGCCTCAAGCCAGCCCGGATCAGCCGGATCGATCACGCGCACATCGGGAATTTTTCCCGAGACCAGATGCATGACCGACTCGTTGACTTCGACTGCGACAATTTCCGAACCTTTTGCAGCGAGTTCTTCGGCGATGGTCATTCCGAATGTCCCAAGTCCGATGATGAGGCTTCTATTCATTTTGCTACCCTGTCATGATTCGTTCGCGGGGATAGCGCAGATCGGCCTGCGTCTGGCTCCCGAAGGCAATGATAAGTGTCAGCGGGCCGATGCGTCCGAGAAACATTGTCAGGATGATGACGAGTTTTGCCAGTGGCTCAAGGCTGGTGGTGATTCCGGTGGAGAGCCCCACCGTGGCAGAAGCCGAGACGACTTCAAACAGCACCCTGAGAAAGTCGATCCCTGGCTGGATTACCAGGATGAGGAGGGTGGCGATAAAAATCAGGGCCAAAAAGCACCCGGTGATGGCCAGTGCCTTGTTGACGACTTCGCGGGGGATCGTCCGGCGCCCGGCAACGACGACACTCCTGTCGCGGATGATACTGCCGATGGCAAACCACATTACCGCAAAGGTTGTTGTCTTGATGCCGCCTCCTGTTGAGCCCGGGGATGCACCGATAAACATCAGGGCGATGCACAAAAACAGGGTGGCCGGAGTCAGCGCCGCAAAATCCACGCTGTTAAAACCGGCAGTACGAGTGGTGACGCTTTGAAACAGGGATGCGAGGACTGTTTCGCCCGGACCTGCCTGTTTGAGGGCATTACCCTGTTCCATGCAGAAAAACAGGACCGCTCCGCTGATGATCAGGACAAGGGTTGTGCCAAGTACCAGACGAGAGTGGAGGGAGAGCCAGGTCTTTTTTTTGTGGAACAGTCGGTCAGCCAGCCAGGAGCGCGTTTCACCGATGACGATGAAGCCGATACCGCCCAGGATGATCAGCAGCATAAAGACTATGTTGATTACGGGGTCCCCCCGCCAGGCCATCAGGCTGTCCGCATTGGTTGAAAAACCGGCATTGCAAAACGCGGAGACCGCGTGAAAGACGGCGTACCAGAGGTTGTCCAGCCAGTCGTTAAGACCCGGCCGGGGCATGACCCACTGGTGCCAGGCGAAGATGAGGGCGGCGCCGATCGATTCGATGATAAACGTGAATTTGAGAATCTGCCTGACCAGGGTATGCAGGTTGGCCGAACGCCCGGCATCCAGTGCCGAGAGCGCGGTAAACTGTTCACGGACTGAAACACGGTTGCGGATGACCAGCGCGAGAAAGACCGCCAGGGTCATGATTCCCAGCCCCCCGGCCTGGATCAGGATCAGCAGGACAAACTGGCCAAACGTTGAAAATGTTGTCCCGGTGTCCATAACGGCGAGTCCGGTGACGCAGACTGCCGAGGTGGAGGTAAAGAGTGCATCAAGAAATTCCGGGTTGTGTCCCGGATTGTGGGCCTGAGGCAGGGAGAGCAGGACGGCACCTGCAAGAATGACGGCGGCAAAGCCATAGATGACGGCACGTGCCGGTTGCGTGCGCATGTTTGAAAACACGTCCCGGATGGACATCAGTGTCGGGATGGTCCGGACGGCAAGAAGCGCGGCCCGGATGAAGGATGCTGCGACAGCCATGCTGGCAGGACTGATATCCTGCAGGGCGATGTGCAGACTGTCTTTTGGAGAAAAGAGGCCGACAGCGATAAAGGCCGAACTGGACAAGAGTGCCAGCCAGTCACTTGCCAAAAACCGGCGCAGCGAGCCACGCAGCACAAGCCGGAGCAGGCAGTCCAGTCCGAGGACAAGGGACATCAGCGTGTCGAGACCCGCAAGTTCTCCTGCATATTTGTCAAGATCTTTTCCGGTAAACAGCAGCAGTGCACTTCCGGTGATTGCAGGCAGGGCGATGGTGATGTCAAGTGAGCGAAGAAGGGCCTCACGTGTTCTCGAGATCATCCCTTCGAGCCAGCCAGTTCCTGGTAGATGTCGATGTACTGGCGGGCCGAATGGGTCCAGGACCAGTCCTGGCGCATGGCGTCTCGTTGCATCTGAGTCCAGACCTCATGCCGGGCAAATGCATCCAGTGCCCGGTCCAGTGCCGAGAGAAAGGCACTGTCGCGGTATTCGTCAAACAGGAATCCGGTTTCTCCATCCACGATACTGTCTGCCAGTCCGCCTGTGCGTCGTGCAAGGGGCAGGGTACCGTAGCGCAAGGCCACAAACTGCCAGAGGCCACACGGCTCGTATTCGGAGGGGAGGAGGATGATGTCGGCTGCCCCGATGGCTTCGTGGACAAGGGGAGAGGCCCCGTTTTCTTCCGAAAAAGCCACCCGGCCGGGAAAGAGCTCGACCATACGCCGGGCCAGTTCGGTGTAGCGTCTGGTTCCGGTACTTGCAATCACAAGAGCGACATTCCGGCTCATGAGAGCTTCACGCGTGCTCTCGAAGAGTGACATTCCCTTTTGTGGTTCGAGGCGTGAGGCACAGACGAGCAGGGCCATGCCGGGACGGCATTCGAGTCCGAGCTTTTCGAGCAGTGATGCCCTCAGAAGGAGTTTTCGCTCGAGGGCATCTCCGGTGTAGCGAAGATCCCCCAGCCACGGGTCGGTTGCGGGGTCCCAGACTGTGTAGTCGATTCCGTCCATGATCCCCGAAAGTGCATCTCCCCGTGAGGACAGGACGCCTTCCAGGCCGCACCCGGCATTTGTGGTTCTGATACTGTTGGCATAGCTTTCGCTGACCGTATTGAGCCGATCGGCGAACAGGATGCCACCCTTGAGAAGATTGATCATCCCGTAGTACTCGAGCCCGTTGGTGTTAAACACTTCCCAGGGGAGTCCCGTGGTGGCAAACTGGGCAGACGGGAAAAGGCCCTGAAAGGCCATATTGGGAATGGTCAGCAGGGTTGAGGCACAACCAAGGGTGGCCGAGCGCTCATAAATGGTACGCAGGTATACAGGAACAAGGGCTGTGTGCCATGAATTGCAGTGGATCACCTGGGGATAAAAACCGGTTACCGTGCAGGACTCAAGGACAGCGCGGGAGAAAAAGGCAAACCGGTAGAGGTTGTCATCATAATCCTGCATTGTTCCGTCTTCGGTGCGGTACTGATACAGCCCCTCGCGTCCATAGAGGTCATCGCGTTCGACAAAATAAAACAGGACACCGTGACGTTCGGTGCCCCGAATGATGGCGCGCTCTTCGTTGCCATTCAGCGTAAACCGGACTTCCCCGATAGGCAGGGGAATCACCGGTGATGCTTCGGCGACGGACGGGTAATAGGGGAGAATGACTCTGACATTGCACCCGAGGTTTTTGAGATAATATGGAAGCGATCCCATGATCTGGGCCAGTTCACCGAGAACGGCAAAGGGCGCTGCTTCCGCAGCGGCCATCAGAACCCGGATTCCTTCCATGTGCGTGCTCTCCGCCCCGATTAGCCTTAGACACTATAAGATAAGTATATATGAGTCGGGTTGATAAAGCAAAAGAGCGCGTGGGGGTATGCCGGTTGGCTTTGCCGAGGAAAGAATAAACCGTTGTGGTCCGGTTGCCGACAAGGACAGAGGAGGGGATTGCCATGGTCTCAGCATTCTTTGCGAAAAAATGTCATCTGCTTCGCCTGGCCTGTCTGACTGGAGCAGTTGTGGCCTGTCTTTTGCCTTCAGTCCTGTATGCAGCCAGAGTCTGGGAAAGCGGGATGGGGGACCGGTTTATCGGGGCGACGCTTGAAAACCTGCTGCTGGTACGCGATAGCGACGGAACAGAGGCGCTGCGGCTGGCTGATAATGAGGCGGGAGATGACGACTCGGTGGACCTCCTTTTGCGGGGGAACTCACCGGCTGATTTTCGCTCCCAGCGGTACCAGATTCGCTCTGACAACGTGATCATTGACACGGTGCTTCCTCTGTTTGGCACGGGGAGCATGCGGTTTGCCCAGCCCGACAACAGGGTGCTCTTGTCTCCGCGGCCGGGCGCCCTCTTGGGCGAAACGTCGGACATGGGGAGTTTTTCCATCGACTTTTGGGTGTTTCCCTACTCGCAGTACGATGAAGAAGATCTGTTTTCACGCTATGGGAGTTTTCTTGACTCGCACGGGCGGGTGCTTGAAACCGGTATCCGGCTCTTCTTTCGCTCGAACCGCCTTGTATTCCGCTTCAGGAACATGCTCATTGACCGTTCTGGCCGTATCCATGACGTTGAACTGGTCGGGCAGCGGGTCAGCAGGCTCAGGGTCTGGCAACATGTCGCATTTGTGTATGATGATGCCAGCGGAAAATTTTCCCGGCTCTTGGATGGCGTTGAAGACGGGGTGCTCTGGTTGACCGATACCGGCCGCTACGGAGGAACACCTCTTCGGGCGGCTTTTCCGGCCGGGTTCAGGCGACAGGCCCAGCTTGGGGGGGGCTTTCGCGGGAGGATTGAAGATTTTCGCATTCGGCGGGGAGCCTGGAGTGACTCGGCCGTTGGCCGGTACAGTACAGCCGTCGGCCGGGTAACGTCACGGGTGGTTGATATGGGCACGGCCAATGCGCGTCTCAACTCGATCTCATGGAAGGCCGACACCCTTGGCGGTTCGGCAGTCCTCCTTGAGTATCGCGTTGCGGACCATGTCTTTCCTGCGGACGACGAGGATATCCCCTGGATTCGTGTCCGCAACCAGACTGCTTCGTTTGATGTCTCCCGCGGCCGGTATCTCCAGTGGCGGGCCATGCTCCTCGGGGCAGAAAAGGGGCGATACACGCCCGTATTGAAAAGCGTTCGGCTGGTCTGGGATCCGGCACACAGACCTGATACACCGGTTGGTCTGATTGCCCGAGCCGGTGACGGGCGGATTACCCTGAGATGGCGTGCCAATATGGACCGGATTGCCGGATACAGGATCTATCTCGGAACGGAAAAGGGTGAATACCTGCATCCGGACAGTCCGCTGGATGTTCCCCTTGGAAGGATCGATGCGGACAATCCGGGCTATGTGATCCGCAATCTCGAGAATGACCGGCTGTATTACATCACCATTACGGCGTATACCGCTGACGGGATGCAGTCGGCATATTCGCGCGAGGTTCGTGCGCGTCCCGCCGAGACCGAATAGGAGACAGGGAGAGCAGTCGGGGAGATCAATACTTCCCCGCTACCGGTCTTTTGCGGCTACGCCCGAATTTTCCCGGGCCCTTGACTTGTCCACCGGGGTGGGCTACAATCAGAAAGTAGACGGGCGTGATGCTTGTATGGTATGCACCTGTCACACTTGGCGGGACGTTCGAGCCCCGTCGGCCCTGTAATCTGGGCCCCGTCCAGTTTGCCGCCCTCACGGACGAAAAAAGGGCGACGGACGAAGCCTGCCGCATCCCGGCAGGCTTCGTCTTTTTCGGCTGCGCCCGGCAGCCCCTGAGCGGGGCAGACGGGAGCATATTCACTTGCACGGGATGGATCGTTTTTGTCGTACCTGGCTTGCGGTTTCCGGATGCATGCGTGGGCACCCGGGTCGGGCACCACAGGAGCGGAAACCAGGATGTGTCTGATCCCGCCTGGGCCTTGCGCCGTTCCTTGACCGCTGTCCCTTGTCAAGGGTACCTTATCCTTGCCTCGTCCGGATTTGTGTTGCCGGACAGAATAACGAACTGGATATGACAATGAACCTTTTTGGCAGCAATGATTTGGGGTTGCACAGCGGGATGCGCAGTCCGATCTGGCGCTTTGAGCGGATCGACTGGTTTATGGCGGGAGCCGCATTTTTGCTCTCCTTTATCGTGTATGCCCTGACGATGACTCCCGAGATCTGTGCGGGTGACAGTGGCGAGTTGACCACAGCCATCTACAACCTGGGTGCGGCACATCCTCCGGGGTATCCGCTCTATACGATGCTGGGAAAAGTTTTCACCTATGTCCCGATCGGGAGTGTTGCGTTTCGTGTCAATCTGCTTTCGGTGTTCTTCGGCGCGCTGACGATTCCTTTTCTGTATCTCCTGATCATGCGCCTGATGCACCGGGGTGCAGCCGAGGCTCTGGTGTTGCGGGACAGGATCATTTCATTTGGCGCTGCGATGGCGTTCGCGTTTTCGTCAACCATGTGGTCCCAGGCTGTCATCGCCGAAGTGTATACACTCAACGCGGTATTCGCACCCATGCTGTTGCTGGCGGTTCTGATCTGGCAGGAAGAGGTACACGCGTCGATCGCGCGCGGCAGACCCACGCTTGGTGAGCGCCTGTTCCTCCTGATTGCCCTGCTGCTGGGCATGTCGTTTACCAATCACCTGCTGCTTGTGGGCTATGTTCCACCTCTCGTGTTTTTCTTCATGATCGTGACGCAGCACATCCGCGAAGGTGTGCCCGAGGCAGGCCGCCTCTCAGCGGGTGCGGGTCGTGTTGTTGGGGGCAGTGCGGCAGCCTTGGGGTTCGGGCTGACAATTGCCCTCGCGGCGGATGCCCTGCCTGGAATGATGACGGCCGTGTTGCTGACAGCCTGTGTAGCAGTCCCCGCCGGCATCGCCATTGTTTCCTGGCTTTCGTCCATGAAGACCGAATCCCCGGGACAGGGGGCATGGCCGGCCACAAAGATCATGGTGCTGGCCGGCCTGGGAATTGTCGGGCTGGTCTCTGCCCTGCTCTTTTACAGTAATGCCTGGAAGGCAAACCTGCTTGACGAAAAAGACGCAGCCCGCACGCTGATTTCTGTCCTGCTTCCCCTGATTGCCCTTGGGCTGGCGTCCATTCTGCTTCAGTTCAGGTTGCCGGCTGTTCAGAAAACAGCCGCCTCGGCAAAGTCCGGGCTCCATGTCATGGCCGGGCTTGGAGTCTGGACCTTTCTCTTTTTGCTGGTGATTGCCGAAAAGCTGGTCATGAGTGTGCTTGGGGTGATCCTGTTTTTTCTTCCGGGGAACTGGTTTGAGGGAAGCCGGATCCGTGAATCGCTCGACTTCATCGGGGTAGGCTGGGGATTTGACGCATTTGTTGTGCTGGTCTGGGTCCTTGGCATCCTGATCATCGCGCATACCTGGCTGCAGTCCCGCAGAAAATGCACTGCCGATGAGCAGTTCACCGCGACGATTGCCCTGGTTTTCAAGGGCGCGCTGTTTTTCCTTCTTCCGATCCTGTTGTACATGACCTTGCTGATTCGTGCCAATGCTATCGCCAAGATACCGGATCCGCCGCTCTCCTGGGGAGAGACGACCAATGCCAGCCGGGTCATCAATCACTTTTTGCGCAAGCAGTATCCAAAGGCCAGTATGCGGTTTTCCAACCGGATTCCCGAAATCATGAACGGCTGGCTGCGCATGCATATCAACCAGTACATTCCTCTGACAAAATACGAGACGGCTGCGGCCAGCGAAAAGCAGGATCAGGCGGGGAGCGTGACAAACATTGTCCGTCAACCTGCGACCATGCTTGAGAGCGGGTCCTGGGCTGTTACGGACTGGGCACTTGCATTGCCTGTATTTATTGTACTCGTCGGGATCGGACTGGCCGGCCTGTACCGGCACAACCCCCTCTGGTTCTGGCTCCTGCTTTCGATGTTTGCCACGTTCAATATCCTGCTCCTGACCATGCTTTCTCCGAGGGATACGGCCCGGGACTGGTTTTTTAACGAGGTCTTCTTTATCCCTTCGCATGCAATTGTGGCGATCTGGATTGCCTTTGGCTTGCGCGGAATCGCAGACTGGTGCGTCAGGCTGGCTGGAAAAAAGGATGACAAGAAGAACGGGGTGCCCGGGACAACGACTGAAGGAGATGCGTGATGATGCCCATGCAAAAAATCCATGTAGTGATTGCGTCCCTGCTGGCACTCTTTGCCCTGTTGCCCCTGTTTGGGCACATGGCGGCCAATGACAATCACAAAAATTATGCAAACCACAACTATGGCAAAAACCTGATGAACACCCTTGAGCCCAACTCGGTCTTCATGACCGAGGGTGGGGACAATCAGGTCTTTACTTCGGCCTACAACCAGATGGCCATGCAGCTTCGCCCTGACGTCCGGATTTATGACCAGAAGGGGAATGTCTTTTACCGGATTTACGGAGATTTTCGCTACATGACGCAGCAGGAAGTCGATATCAAGCGGGATATTGTTGACTTCGAAATATTTTCCCGTGGCCGGCCTGTCTATCTGACATGGAAACGCACTCCCCCGGTGGCTGCCTGTGGGGACTGGTTTCTCAAGCGATATGGGATTCTCTTCAAGGTGGTTCCGCTCAAGTACCAGATTCTTGAGGATCTGGATGCCGAACGGGAGCTGCCCCTGGATCGGGTTGAGGCCCTGGTCATGAAGTATTACGCAAATTCGCAAAACATCGAAAAACTGCGTAAAAACCTCAAGGACCTTGACTGGTACCAGCCGGCCATCATGGGAGTCACGGGGCAGGCGCCACATTTTATCAGTGATGAAGAGAGAACCCGGCTGCGCCGGGCGGTGGCTGAGTACCGGACATGGCTGCAAGGCGCAATTGATCGAAAAATCGATGCGCGCTTTGTGGCAGACCTCCTGCAGGGGCTGCAGGCCGAGGGGTATCTGCGCGTTGAAGGCAATACGGTCGTGTTTGTCCGGGATATCCCGGCCCCCTTTTCAGGGGATTACTGGTCCCGCTATATCTTCGATTACCAGCAGGTTGAAAATGCGGTCGAATGGGATTACCTGACCCGTGAGATACTGACAAACTACAATTTTTATTTTGCAGAGTATTGCAGGGAGATGATCGAAAAGCTGATGCGCCAGAAGGCGTTTTACGAGCGCAGGCTGGCACTTGGACGGACCCCCGGACTTGAGGCCGCCCTGGCAGGCGTTGTGGCTGATATAGCACGTTTTACCGCGCAGGAACAGAGAAGCTACCGGGATGCAGCGTATTACGGCTATGATATGGCCGCTATTCACCACAACCTGGGTGCGATTTACATGCAGCGTGGCGAGACTTCGGCCGCTGTTGCCTCGTTCCGCAGGGGAGTGGCAGCCGACAAATACTCCTATCCGACAATATACTCATACGTTCTCCTCCGCCTGCGTGAAGCCGCGGAAAGCGGAAAACCTGAAGTGGAGGAGGAAGCCCTGCGGGAGACAACGGGCATAGTCCATACGGTGTATGCCCGCCTGAAGAAGACGTACTCGCTCGACGACGAAGGGATGCAGAAGGATCAGACGGTGCAGCAGTTTGCCCGGCTTGAACAGACCCTGATCGCTTCGCGGACAAACAGCGGGTTTTCCCTGCGCCGGGTTGTTGCCATGCAAAAGCTGGTGACCGAAAACCCGGGAGACAAGGCTCTTCAGCTCCAGCTTTTGACCCTTCTCTACCAGAGGCAGGATACCGAGGGCGTGGTACGTGCATTCAATGGCTTCCCCGAGACCAAGTGGCAGGACGAGATGCTGGTGTATTACTACGGTAACTCACAGCAGCAAAACGGTGACATCGACGATGCAATAGCATCCTTTGAAAGGCTTGCAAGGGAAAAGCCTGATTTCTTTTTGGGGGTATTTCGCCTGGCCCAGATGTACGAGATTGTCAAAAAGGATTGGCCAAAGGCCCTGGATGTGTATCGGCGTGTTCTTCAGATTCGTGAAGATGTTGCCCGTGTGAAGTATCCCAACTACCTCAGGTATTTTGCCGACATTGAACGGACGGCGAGACAACGGGTTGACGAGATATCACGGGTTGTCAAATAACAAGGACAGGAATCCGAAACAAGGGCATGGGTCTGGCTCCAGATCCGTGCCCTTGTAATTTTTATTCGGCTGTAAATCTGGAAAAGAACTGTCCAAACCGGTTGCGTGATTTTTCGACGCGCTCGGGATCGGTCTTCCAGACTCCGTCAACTATGAAGCAGTAGTGATGCTCGCCTGGGAGGACCTGGACAGTGATGGTCCAGACGCCCTGTGCATCGCGCTCCATGATTGCTTCATACGGGTTGTATCTGTTGAAACTTCCAACAAGGGCGACATGTT
>JAKPMW010000117.1 GCA_029548715.1 Spirochaetota bacterium
TACATCTTCCACTGATAGGTCTTGCCGGCTTCGAGGGCCTTGAGTGCCTTGCCATCAGAATTGTAGACGATCGTGCCATCACCCTTGGGGATCTGGAGACCGTTGGTCGGGCTGAGGGTATTGCCGACAAATCCGCCCCAGATGGTTGCACCATCCGCGTCCCGGACCTCGATCACGAGATAGTTGGCGGACGACGCGGTCGAGGGTTGCTTCCACTGGAAGGTCGGCGTCAGGTTGGTGATTTTGGCCGGTTCGAGATTGGTCAGCGGGTTGGAGGGCATAAGCGTGACAAAGGACGGGGTCGTGTTGAAATTTTTGGTCAGATCCTGCATATTGGTCAGGGTGACATCAAGGATCCCCGGATTCTTGCGTACCCAGTCGGGGTCCATCACGAGGTTATCGTTGCCGAAGGTGGCCCAGGCCTTATAGGTTCCGGCCGGGATCCCCGTCATGGTGTAGGCCCAGTTGCTTGTCTGGAGGGCCTTGACTGAAAGTCCTGGAATGGGAAGCATGGTGGCCGGGTCAAGCAGGGTGACATCCATGTAGGCGGGCAGGACCACGCCGGCCGTGGTATTGATAGACAGGGCGCCGCGCATGACTGCTCCTGCGGCGGGGCTGACGGAAATGGTCGCATTGGCCGATGTGGCCGAGGCGTTGATAGTCACGACGGGGTTGGCGCTGCAGACATAGCCTTTTTTGATGGCCTTGAGCGAGTAGCTACCGTAGGGGAGGTTGAAGATCACAAAGCTGCCATCGGGTCCGGTCACGGACTGATAACCGACCGTTGCGTCATTGGTCAGGGTGGCCACGATCATCATATTGTCCACTGCCGGTTCGACCTTGCCGCTGATCGAGCCGGCATCCGTCAGGGTGGCGGGCGTCAGGCTGACGGAACGCTGTGTGGTCTGGCCGGCGTTGGCCTGAAAGGGAACCGGGGTGGCACTGGCTGCCGGTGAGGGGGAATAACCCTGGGCCGAGACCCTGAGCGAAAAGGTTCCAAAGCCGGCGCCGGCCAGATCGACGCTGAAACTGCACAGGCCATTGCTTCCGGTCAGCGCCTGCTTGACGGCATCGCCCGTCGAGCTGTTGTAGAGGATCACATTGGCACCCGAAACGGCCTGGGCGTTGGCTGAATTCTGCACTGTGACGGAGATGGTGGCAATGGTGGGCTGGGCTGCAGGTTCGTCATCACCGCATGAGGGCAGGATGGCAAGTGATATCAGGACCAGACAGAGGGCCAGAGTTTTCATGGAGTCTCCTTGAGCGTTGAGGTGTGTGTGCCGGCAGTATCACAGCACCACATCCGGATGTACCGCTCACTGTGCATGCGGTTTCACCGATATGGAGCACAATTTTTCACGTATACTTGTACCCATGGATCTGACCCGCTTCCCGGCACTTGCACATCTTCCGGCTGTCAGGCATGCCTTTGCCGGAAGGACTTCTTTTGTTGTTGTCGAGGCCGGGACCGGAAGCGGGAAGAGTACGGCCCTGGTGCGGGAGCTTGCCCGGCGCAGGGCTGATCAGGGGGGGCCTGAGCCTGTTCCCCATGCAACTGACGGGGGCTGGTTTCTCTCTCCGGCTGGAACCATTCTCCTTGTCGAACCGCGCCGGCTGGCTGCCAAGACGATTGCAGAATTTATTGACAGGGATCTGCGTGATCCGGCTGACGGGAGTCCGGCATGGTCCCTGGCCGGGTACTGCACACGCTTTGACAGCCGGTTTCACGCTGCGACCCGGATTGTGGCCCTGACGGGCGGTGTGCTCGTGCGGCGCCTGATGGATGATCCCTTTTTTGGCGGGGTGGACTGCCTCGTCCTTGACGAGTTTCATGAACGCTCGCTGGATACGGATTTTGCCCTGGCCTGGTGCATCGGGCTTGTGCGTGAGCTCCGTCCTGATCTCAAGGTTGTGATCCTGTCCGCGACCATGGACAGTGCCGCGCTGGCCGGGCATATCGACAAGGCATTAGGGCGGCCGGCCTGTCATGTCTGCCCGAAACCTCCGGAAAGCGGGCGCCGTTACCCCCTTGAGATTCGCTACTCGCCCCACTCGGCCCGGCGTGATCCGGTCGATGCAGTTGTCCGGGGAATCCGGGATGCCTTGACTGAGCCCGGGGACATGCTGGTGTTTGTTCCGGGGATGCGGGAGATCCGTGCTCTCGAACGTGCGCTTTCGGCTGTGCTTGACCCGGAGATGACGGTCCTGCACATCCTGCACGGCGAGATCGATGCCGGACGTCAGACCATTGCCATGTTTCCGGACAGCGCTGGTCGGCGCAGGATCATCCTCTCGACGACCATTGCCGAATCGAGTCTGACCATAGAGGGACTGCGCCTTGTGATAGACAGCGGTCTGGTCAACCGTCCCGTCCACGATCACGCCCGCGGGTTGACCCGCCTTGTGACCATGGACGTGAGTCTTGCCTCGGCTGATCAGAGGGCCGGTCGGGCGGCCCGTACTGCGCCCGGAATTGCCTGGAGACTCTGGTCCCGGGCCGAGGAGCGGAGTTTCCCCCAGTGGACGGTCCCGGAGACAGAGCAGGCCGATCTTGCTCCACTGATCCTTGGCCTGGCGGCTGCCGGTGCCGAGCTTCCACCCCCGTCGGACTGGCCAGATCCCCCGTCAGATGCGGCCATGATACGGGCGCGCGCCCTGCTTGAGGGCTTGGCCGCCCTTGACGGACAGGGACGGATTACTCCTCTCGGAGCGCGGATGGCCCGCATCCCCCTGCATCCCCGGTTTGCCCGCATGCTTGCGGCGGCTGGGGCTGATCAGGCCCGGGCTGCGACCGCGGCCCTTATCGCCGCGATCCTTGACGAACGGGACTTTCTTCCGGCCGGGTCAAGCCCCTGGGTTGAAGACCGGATCGCGATGCTTCTTGAACACAAGGCCCAGGGTGAGGGTATGCGTCGCATCCGGCACACGGCGGCCATGCTGGCCCGCCGTGTGGATGCCTCGCTCTCCGCTGTCGAGCCAGCCTTGGCGGGCGAAATGCTGGCGCTGGCCTGGCCCGAGAGGATAGCAATCGCAC
>JAKPMW010000120.1 GCA_029548715.1 Spirochaetota bacterium
GGGACAGGGGCCTCGGCGGTTGCAGTTGCCCTGGCCCTGACAACAGGCTGGCGCAAGCCGGTCCTGGCGCACCTCCTTGGTGGTGATCTTGAACTGCACTGGCAGGATGACGGGCATGTTCTGATGAGTGGGCCTGCCGTGCTGGTTTTTCGTGGCGAGCTGGTGCTCTGATGGGTGGCGGAAGCTGCAGGCCGGGAGCGGGCGGGCAGACCCTTGCTGTTTTTTCGGATTCCCATGGAAACCTCACGCTTCTCAGGCAGGCAGTGGCGAGTGCGGTCCGGCAGGGCGCGGGGGTTCTTGTTCACCTGGGTGACGATTTTGCCGATCTGGCCGGGATCGATACAGGAGATGCGTCAGTCTGGCGGGTGCCGGGCCTGCGCTGTCCCGAATTCGGGAACCCCTTTGTTGACCGGGTTGCCGTTTTCCAGTTTGAGGGCTGGCGGATCCAGGCTGTCCATGATGCCGGCATGGCCCTGCCGCCGCTTGAGCCTGCAGGGCTCGAGCTGGTGCTGCATGGGCATACGCACATTCCGGACTGCAGGCGCGGGGAGGACGGGCGCTGGTACTGCAATCCCGGACATCTCAAGGCTCAGCGTGACCGGGGCGCGGATGCCGGGTTTGCCCTCGTTCAGGCCCGGGCTGACGGGTCCCTCGCCGTCCGTTTCTGTGCCCCGGACGGGAGTCCGGCAAAAAGCGCACCATCCGGCGTGACGGTGCTTGACTAAGGGCATGGCTGGTGCATAGATTTCCGTACAATCTATGAAAAGATGGCCCTGCCTGCGTTGTTCGTACGGCGGTCGGTATCAGTTTGAGGAGATTAGACGGTATGGAAAAGATTGCTCTTGCAGTCGAAAAAAGAGACCAGGGCGGGAAGTGTCCCAATCGCAGGTTGCGCGCCACCGGGAAGATCCCGGCGATCATGTACGGCGGCAAGGAGCAGCTCATGCTGGCTGTCGACCGCCAGGAGTTTGAGCGCAAGTTCAAGCGCATCTCCGAAAACGTGCTTATCGACCTCGCCATCAAGGGCGGGGACTCCCGTGAGGTCCTGATCAAGGATTATCAGAAGGACAAGGTTCGCGGAACCCTGATCCATCTTGATTTTTATGAGGTGCTCAAGGGCCACAAGCTCCGGGCGAAGGTTCCCCTCAAGCTTGAAGGAACCCCGGTCGGTGTTCGCATTGACAAGGGTCTGCTTGAAACGCACCTCTACCAGATGGAGATCGAGTGCGAGCCCAAGGATCTTCCCGAGCATATCGTGGTGGATATCACCGGGATCGCCGTCAATCACTCGCTTCACGTCCGCGATCTTCAGCTTCCCGCTGGCGTGGTCTCCCACGAGTCGCCGGATACGGTGGTCGCCCTTGTTCTTTCGACAAGCCGGGTTGAAGGTGCTGCCGAGGTTGGTGGTCCGGTTGATGCCTCAGCGGTTCCTGCCGCTTCTGCCCAAAAGGTTGAGGCTCGCGCCCAGGAGAAGAAAAAATAAGGACGGCTTTGCGGTCGGGCGGAGGCTTCTCTCATGAAACTGATCGTCGGTCTCGGCAATCCCGGCGAAGCCTACCGGACGACCCGGCACAACCTCGGATTCCTCGCGCTCGACCGCCTGGCGGACGTCGCGGGGATTTCTTTTGACTCAAAAAAAAAGAAGGCCCTCTGGGGGCGTGGCGCGTATCTGGGTGAGGATGTCTTTCTTCTCAAACCCCAGACCTTCATGAATCTCTCGGGAGAGGCCGTACTCTATCTGGCCAGTTTTTTCCATATTGCGACCGAGGATGTGGTCGTTGTCTGTGATGATATCAATCTGGCCTATGGGGCTGTCCGCATCCGGAAGTCCGGTTCGGCCGGGGGACACAACGGCCTCAAGTCGCTGATAGCCAGCCTGGGCAGTGAGGATTTTGTCCGGATCCGGCTTGGCGTTGGTGAGAGACAGGACAGCCAGAGCGATCTGGCCGATTACGTGCTCTCACCCTTTACCGCTGACGAGATGAAGCTGATGCCGGTCTACCTGGATCATGTGACCAAGGCGCTGTCTGATATTATTCAGGGAAATACTGATCGGGCGATGAATCAATACAATGGACGAGATTGCACAAAGGCTTGAGTCGTTCGTGTCCAGGCACGGCATCCTTCCGGGCGAACAGGCCGTGCTCGTGGCGTGCTCGGGGGGGGCTGATTCGCTGGCGCTGCTTGTGTCCCTGCGGCAGTGCTTTCCCGGAATGCGGATCGGGTGTGC
>JAKPMW010000193.1 GCA_029548715.1 Spirochaetota bacterium
GATGCCGTGATGAACACCGAGCGGAGAGAGATCAGCATCAGATTGCAGGCTAAAAAGCACGAAGTATCCCTGACGGTTTCAGATACAGGCGTGGGGATGGATGAATTTACAAAGAATAATATTTACACCCCGTTTTTTTCCAAAAAGCAGGGAGGTACAGGCCTGGGATTGGCCGTGGTCAGGCGAATTGTTGAAGAGTATGGCGGAGAAATTGATTGCAGAACGCAGCCGGGTGAAGGTACTACCTTTGTGGTAACCCTGAAAGGAATCCTTGTCCAATGAAGATTCTGATTGTTGATGATGATGTTGCGATAGCAGAATCTCTGGCAGAGGCCCTGGGCAGCGAAAAACATCCCTGCGATACGGCCAATGACGGAAAAACAGCGCTCTCCCGCCTGACGACTGGGGCCTACGATATTGCCATTATTGACCTTGTGATGCCGGAAAAAAACGGAATCGAAGTGCTGACAGAGGCTCGCAAGGCTGGTGTGCAGACCGAGTTTGTCATGGTGACTGGATTTGGTTCGATAGAGACCGCGATTGATGCGATGAAGCTGGGTGCCAGTGACTATCTGACCAAACCGGTCAATCTCGAGGAACTTCGCTGCATTGTCAGCAGGCTTGCCGAAAACAACAATCTGCGCAGGGAAAACGCCAGGCTGCGCCGGCTGGTGCTTCCGGATGATCCGGTTCACGAAATCATAGGTTCATCTTCCGCCATGCAGAAGATCCGGGAAACGGTTCTCCAGGTATCACCGCGCAGGGTGACGGTAATGATTGAAGGTGAAAGCGGAACCGGAAAAGAGGTGGTCGCAAGCGCGATTGTCAGGCTCTCCGGGCGGACCGAAAAGCCGTTTTTGCGCATGAACTGCGGGGCTCTGTCCCAGGGCATCCTGGAGAGTGAACTTTTTGGCCACGAAAAGGGCAGCTTTACCGGGGCTGTGGGACAAAAAAAGGGGATTTTCGAGGCGGCGCACGGGGGCACCCTGTTTCTGGACGAGATAGGGGAAATGCCACTTGAGTCCCAGGTGAGACTCCTGCGTGTGCTTGAAAGCGGCGAGTTTACCCGGGTGGGCGGGGTTCAGCCGGTTACTGTTGATGTCAGGATTGTCGCTGCGACCAACAAGGACCTGAAAAAGCTTGTCGAAGAAGGACGTTTTAGGGAAGATCTTTTTTACCGCCTGAACGTGGTCAGGATTGCACTGCCTCCCCTGCGTGAACGCCGTGAGGACATCCCCCTTTTGATGCAGCACTTTCTTGGCCTCTATAACGCACAAAACGGGACAGATTTTCTTGGCTTTGAGCAGGAAGTGGTATCCATCCTGGTCCGGCTTGACTGGCCGGGCAATGTTCGCGAGCTGCGCAATGTTGTTGAGAGACTGCTTGTGTTTGCCCAGGGAGACATTGTGACTCTGGCAGACCTCCCGGACGACATCGCCCAGCGCGAAATTACAATGATCGGAGAAAGCGAAACCGGAACCATGGCCGAGATCGAAAAAAAAATAATCAACCGGACACTCCAGCAGACGGGGAATAACGTCCGCAAGGCAGCGCGGATTCTTGATATTCCCGTGCGAACCTTGTATCGCAGGATCAAGACACTGGGGGAGCCGGAATGAGTACGAGGGTACGGGTTGATTTGCGCGGGTCTGCTGAGAGGAGCTACGAGATTCTCATCCAGCCTGGTGTTCTTGGACAGGTAGCCGGGCTGGTGCGCCAGCGGTTTCCACACTGCACGGTTGCCCTTATCACTGATCACACAGTTCGTGACCTGTATGCAGACGCCATTCTTTCAGGGTTTGAATCCAGCCCGAAGCAGGCATGTCATCTGTACACCTTTCCTGCCGGTGAAGCCAGCAAGACCAGGGAAACCAAGGCCATGCTCGAAGATGCGATGTTTGCCAACAGGCATGATCGTAAGACGGTGATCATTGCCCTGGGGGGCGGTGTCACGGGGGATCTTGCCGGCTATTGTGCTGCCACATATATGCGGGGTGTCCCCTTTGTTCAGGTGCCAACGACACTTCTTGCCCAGGTCGATTCGAGTGTTGGCGGAAAGACCGGGGTCGATCTTCCCGCAGGGAAAAATCTGGTTGGTGCCTTCTGGCAGCCCTCGGCCGTATACGCTGACACAACTGTTTTACAGACATTGCCGGGGGACGAATTTCTTTCCGGACTGGGCGAAATTGTCAAGCATGCCCTGATGTTTTCTCCGGGAATGATTGAGATGCTTGTCACCCGTCACGTCGAGATCATGCAGCGTGAACCTGTTCTGATGGCAGATCTCGTGGCACAAAACTGTGCCATCAAGGCGCATGTTGTCTCTGCAGATGAAACGGAGACCGGCCTGCGCAAGACCCTCAATTTTGGCCATACGGCAGCCCATGCCCTCGAACTGGTATCCGATTTCGGGATTGCCCACGGGATTGCAGTCCTGGCCGGGATGCTGGTCGAGCTCAGGGCCGCAGTTCATGAAGGGTATCTGGCAGCCGGACACGAACAGGTTATGCGGGACTGTATCCGCATCTATCTGCCAGAACTGCCCAAAATCCGGCAGTTTGATCCCGGCAGACTGGTGGAAGCCATGCTTCTTGACAAGAAAAATGAGTCAGGCAGGATTCACTGTTCTGTACCAACAGCTCCGGGGACTGCACCGGAGGATCCGGGTTGGACACGGCCCTTTCAGCCCGCAGTCCTGACACGGGCGCTGGATGAGGTTTTTGCCCAGGGATAGGAGGGCGCTGTCCCAGTGGGAAGAAACGCGTTCATTTCGTATATTTTTTTTGCCGGAATGAGACGGTCAAGGGAAGGGAATGCTGAAACAAATCAAAAAACTGCATTTTATCGGAATCGGCGGGATTGGAATGTCCGGGATTGCCGAAATATTTCATAACCTCGGTTTTCCGGTCAGTGGATCCGATCTTGCGGAGTCACGTATCACGAAGCGGCTGGCTTCAATCGGGGTGACCATACATCTTGGACATGCTGCATCCAATATCGGGGACGCGGAGGTCGTCGTGTATTCGGCCGCTGTTCCCCCGACAAACCCCGAGATTGACGCGGCGCGCGCCCGAAAGCTCCCGCTTATTCCACGGGCTGAGATGCTCAACGAGCTGACCAGGCTGAAGACCGGGATTGCCATCAGCGGAACCCACGGGAAGACAACAACGACTTCAATGGTCGCCGAGATATTTGCCGAGGCCGGCCTTGATCCCACCTATGTGATTGGCGGCAAGCTCAACAGCATCAACAGCAATGCGCGTCTTGGCAAGGGCGAGCATATCATTTTTGAGGCCTGTGAGGCTTTCGGTTCGTTCCAGTACTTTTCACCGATCAACATGGTTCTCCTGAATATTGATTCGGATCATCTTGAGTATTACGAGACAATGGACAGCCTGCGCAATGCCTTTCTGTCCTTTGTCAACAAGATCCCGTTTTATGGTGCGGCTATCGTCAATAACGATGATCCCAATGTGCGGATGATTCTTGACCGTGTCTCGAAGAGGGTTGTGACGTACGGTCTTGAAACCGAAAGCGACTACATGGCGCAGGATGTCCGTTTTCACGACTGGACGTCATCCTTCGAGCTTCTTGACAGGGGCAGACCGGTTGGACGGATCAGCCTGCTTTTGCCCGGCAGGCACAATGTCAGCAATGCCGTTGCAGCCGCAGCCGTTGCCCTTGAAAACGGGATTCCTTTCGAAGCTGTCTCCCGTGCTCTGGGGCGGTTTGTCAACGCGGACCGGCGTTTTCAGATCAAGGGCCAGTACCGCGGAATTACGGTGATTGATGATTATGCCCATCATCCTTCAGAGATACGGGCTACCCTTGAGGGGGCCAGACAGCACCAGGACAAGCGTGTGATTGCCGTTTTTCAGCCCCATCTCTATTCGCGTACCCTTCAGTTGTACGCCGATTTTGCCGGGGCCCTGGCATTGGCAGATCAGGTTGTCCTCCTGCCTGTCTACCCGGCCAGGGAAAAGCCCATTCCGGGAGTATCGAGCCAGCTGATTGTCGACGCGATGCACAAGGCGGGATATGACGGTTGTATCCTGCATGAGGACACGGCTTCTCTCTCCCGCCTCCTGCTTGAGCGTACACGCAGTCAGGATCTGGTCATCTTTCTC
>JAKPMW010000110.1 GCA_029548715.1 Spirochaetota bacterium
TCCAGTTGGTCCAGGCGTTGGCAGTTGTGCCAACCTGGGCAAAGGCGGTGATGTCAGCAGTCGTCCGTGACCAGGTTACCCGGTCAATGCCCGAACTGTGTCCGGCGGTACCGGCAAGGGAAACAGTCAGTGAGTTGGTGATGAAGCTGGCTGTCGGTGTTGCAACACTCAGTGTCGGAGCATTGGGATCCAGCCGGATGATGATCGAATTCGTCTTGCTGTACCAGCCGGCCTTATCCCGGACATAGGCGTATACGACGTTGTCCCCATTGACGAGCGTAAAGGCGTTGCTCCAGGACGAAAGCCCCATGGCCTGGGTAAAATTGGTCTGCTGGTCTTTTGCGACAAAGACGCCGTAGAGGCCGCGCGAATCAAGGGTGGCATCAGCAGCTCTTCCGAGGATCATGATGTTTGCAGATGTGACTACATTGATGGACGCTGTGTGCGAGGTAAAGGTCAGCGTTGGCGGGGTCAGGTCACGCAGTGACGGAGGAGAGTCCATGCTGGGGAGTTCCTCCCCGCAGGTCACAAAAACAAAGCCAGTCAAGACAGCAAAACAGAGCAAACGCATAGTTGCCATGCAACAACTCCTCCATAACAGGATAGTGGGCAGGACTGAACCCAAGTGCCGACTTTGCTGTCTTCCGGGAAGTATGGTGCCGATCTCAACCTGTATCGCTCGGGAGATCCTTCCAACGCGGCCAAGATTGTGATGCAGTCTGCCTCGTCTGGTGGTCTGATCAACCAGACAATTGTGACACCAACCATTCTGTCCCCGTTTTTGAGTGCTGCGACTGCTCCGGTCGGGCTGGATGAGCAGGTGATACGCCAGGATATCGTTATTCACGGGGCGCTTGATTTCGATCCGATCCGTCTGGGGATGAGCCTGGGATACGTCGGAGCCAGTACCGAGTATATGGACCGGTTTACCAATGTGACGAACGTGAGCAACAGCAGCCATACGGCTTCTTCGGCCATTGTGCGCCAGTACGAAATCAAGGGCGGGGCCGAGATCCACAACCTGTTTGAGGGATTCAGCCTGTCCGGCGAGATGGGACTGACCATACCTGTGCTCGAACGTATCAGCCAGACGTATCATCCCTGGGACAGCGCGTATTTCAGCAAGCAGGAGATCTCGTCCTACGGCGCCTGGGGGTTTCTCATCGGGTCAACCATCCGCTGGGACATCACCAAGCAGACCGGACTCAACCTGCGTGTCCTGTACCGGCACCAGGACTATTCGGTCAAGACCGAGGATCGGCTCGATATCAATGGCGACAACGAATACATGACTGATCCGAGCGACCGAAACATTACAGACTGGCATATCCGACGGTATAACACGTGGCAGGCCGGTGTGTCGGCAAGCCATGTTCTCCAGTTCAACAACGATATCTCGTTAAACGCTTTTGTCGGGACCTACCTCAAGGTGGTCTATCATGACATCCGCAGTCTGGGCACCAGGGGCGACAACAACACGTCGACGACGGGTGACAATTATGTGGATCCTTACCAGCTTGAGGTCACGGAATCCCTGCTGCCGATTGTCATTGGAGGCGAGGCAAAACTCAATTCGTGGCTTAAGGCACGCTTTTCGGCTGTGCGAAACATTGTTGATCACTGGAGCGAGCGGACGACCCTGCGCAATTTTACCGCTGGAGTCAATAGTGTGATTACCTACAGCGAATATACCCGAGAATTCAAGCGAGCGCCCCTCACGCAGCTCAATATTGGCGCGACGCTTGAGCTCTCCGGGTTTACCATGGACTGGCTGGTCAAGAAGAGCTGGTTTGGCAAGGGTGGTGCCCTGATTGGCGAGGAAGAGGCCATCTCGACACAATTCTCCATCACGTTTCTCATGTGAGGATTTTTCAGGAAGCAGTGTTTCGTGAACAGTCTCCAGCCGGTTGAGGACGCAATTGCCTGACTGGAGGCTGTTCACCAAAAAAGGACACCCCGGGCGGGTGTCTTTTTTCATGATCATGGCTGCCTGACCTGGTGGCGTGACAGACCATGGTTTTTTTGGCTATTTTGTATGCATACTACGCAAGGATTACGGACCCATGGGACTTTCTGTCGGAATTGTTGGTTTGCCCAATGTTGGCAAGTCAACCACGTTTAACGCTCTTACGCACGCGCGTAATGCCGAGGCGGCCAATTACCCGTTTTGTACCATCAACGCCAATTCGGCCATTGTTCCTGTGCCTGACGCACGCCTGGCCGGGCTGGCGGCCATTGTCAACCCGAAACAGATCGTGCCGGCCACGGTCACCTTTACGGATATCGCCGGGCTGGTCAAGGGTGCATCCAAGGGCGAGGGTTTGGGCAACCAGTTTCTGGCAAATATCCGCGAGACGGACGCCATCCTGCATATCGTCCGCTGCTTTGATGACGAAAACGTAATTCATGTCGA
>JAKPMW010000186.1 GCA_029548715.1 Spirochaetota bacterium
CCGCCCGCCTGTATTTTCAATGTGCAGATTGTGGCTGCGGCGCTTTGTCTTCTGGATGTCGTTGTGGTACGTCACGCGCAGGTATATCCGCTCACCAATCCGGACGGCACTGATGGTATTGATTTCGTTGGCCGCTTCGGCCGGCTTGCGGCCCGTATGCCGGCGCACCGTCACTGTTTTTGTCTGCGACGGCCAGGCATATCCGCCACCCAATCCGTCAAGCGGGGGTGCCGCAAGCGACCCGGCGGCAAGGGACTTTTTGGGGTCGTACCCCTGATAGAGCTTCCAGAGATCGGATACCCCGTCCCGGGCCGTATCCGCCCGTTTGTGATCAAGCCCCAGCCTGCGCTCCTCAAAATCGGCGATTCCGTCACCATCGCTGTCCTGCGGTTTTTCCGGCAGAGTGTCCTCGCTGAACATGGTGTCCTCGAAGACCTCGGTATTGGAAAAAAACATGCGATCAAAAACCGGGCGCGAAATACCGTGGCTCAGGACGGCAAAGAAGCGCGGTGCCGCTGCTTTTTCGCTGACCTTTTCACGCAGGCCACGCAGCCGGTGATGCCAGACGGGCTTGTGGATGACGGCCTCCATTTCGAACGTCCGTTTGAGTGACTTGATCATCTCCAGATTGTTCCAGCGCTGGAAAAAGGGATCGTAGTACATGGCAAAGACATGTCCCGGGATGGGCCTGTCCTTGGGAGGAAAGCGGATCATCAGACCCGACGCCATCCCCATTCCCTTGAAGAGGGCCAGTTCGAAGAGAGAAGAGACCTCGCACAGCCCGATGGTATGCCCTGTCCGCTCAAGGAGGGTGCGCTGGTAGTTGATCCAGATAAACCCGCTCGCCGTGCGACTGATCCCGCGGTAGCGGATACGCTTGTCGGCCCCGACCTCGCTTTGTGACGCATCATGCGGATAGAAGCGGAACAGCTCGCGCACCTTCTCGAGGGAGGGATCATACAGGTGGCGCTTGGTTCCGTTTTTGTCCTTAGCGTGGACAAACCTGTAGACCGCTTTGGCGACATCTCCCGGTGTCGCGCCCTTGTACAAGGCACTGCGCTCGGCCAGAGCATGAAAATACTCAAGGGTCTCGATTGACTCGACGTAGTCGCGATAGTCCTCGAGCGTGCGGACCGGATAGCGGATGTCCTCGGGAGGATAGACCATCCTGTCGGCCCAGTAGATCTTGGGAACAAGGGGCAGACGCGAAATGTTATAGCGAAACTCGAAACGCTGGTCCTGCCATGCGGCCAGCCTGCGGGAAAGCGCATACTGACGTGTCACGTCCCGGCGAATCTCGCCGCGGATCGTCTCGTTGACCGAGGCATACAATTTGGCATGGGCCAGGGCGATAGCGACGGCCATGGTATCCCCGGCTTCGACCGAAGCCGTCTGCAGGAGATGGAGCAAAAGACCAAGAGCCTGATTGGGTTCGCTGTTTCTGCCCCTGTCAGCCGACAGGATCATGCGCATGCCAAGGACCAGCTCGGGATCACCCATTGCGCAATAGTTCCGCAGGAGACGTTCCATGGCGGCAGCATCCATCCCCGCAGGCAGGACCTGGCCGGCCTCCCTGCGCAGGTCTGGATACTCCTCAAACACACTCCGGGCGGCTGTCAGCGGTGAAGCGCAGCAGATCAATACGAGCAGGAGCGGACTGACAATCAGGCGTCCCATGTGGCCTCCTACCGGGTTCTTGCCGGCCTGGGCCGGGCGTATTTTGGATCGGGAAAGACCCGCTCGAGAACGGAAAAATAGCGCTCAACCGCGGCAGTGTCCCGTCTGCGATGGGCATCCATACCCAGTTCGTACAAGGCCCGATGGTGATACGGATTGTGCCTGAGGGCCTCGGCATAGAGGCTCCGGGCCTCATCAACCCGCTTGCCCTGCCTGGCCTTGTCGGCTTTTCCAACCAGCTCACCGGCCTGCCGCAACCTGTCGATGCTGATCCCGGCCAAAGCCCGGCTATAGGTCGCAAACAGGCCATCCGCATGGGCATCAGGACTGGTCAGGGCAAAGCTGAAATTTTTGAAGGGCGGAACAAGCTTGCTCTTTTGGGATTGGAGCCGCATCCGGGCCGGAAGCGTGTTGTGGAGATGATAGCGATACCAGGTATACTCCGTTGCGGTCCATGCCTCATTGGGATCCGGCACCCAGGCCGGAAATGCCTTTTTCGACTTTTCGAT
>JAKPMW010000209.1 GCA_029548715.1 Spirochaetota bacterium
GCCCTGACCATCCATCGCTCGTCACAGGCACTCCTGACAATCATCAACGATATTCTCGATTTCTCCCGCATCGAGGAAGGCCGGCTGAAAATTGAAGAGGCCGAATTTGACCTGGGGCAGGCGGTTGAGGATATCGCCAGCCTGCTTGCACCCCGTGCCAGTGAAAAGGGACTTGAGCTTCTCGTGCATTTCAGCCGGCTTGCCCCCCGTCTGGTAATTGGTGACCAGGGCCGTGTGCGGCAGATCATTCTCAACCTGGTGAATAACGCAATCAAATTTACACACGAGGGCTATGTCCTGATCCATGTCGACCACGTGGCACGGAGAGACGGAACCAACGTCTTTACCATTGCGGTTGAGGATTCCGGCATCGGGATTTCTTCGGACAAGCTGGATGTGATTTTTGAACGGTTTTCACAGGCAGATACCTCGACAACCCGCTTTTATGGAGGAACCGGACTTGGTCTGACCATTTCCCGTCAGCTTGCCCAGCTTATGCACGGGGATATCGTTGTCAACAGCAGCCTTGGGACCGGATCGACGTTCTGGTTTACCGTTCCCCTGCCGTTGTCCGAGGGCCAGCAGCCGGTTTTTCCCGATCTCGCTTCGCATGCCGGGAATCTCTCGTGCTATCTGGTTGATGCCTATGATGTGACCATGCGCGTCCATGGAGAGATACTGACTGACCTGGGCTTGCCCCACATAGTCAGCTTTGGACATGAGGTCTGCGATCTGCTCAAGAGGGAAGATCCTTCCCGTCTGCGCATCGTGATGATCGATGAACGGGTGGAGGATGTGGACTGCTTTGTGGTTGCCCGCAAGGTTCGTGAGCTCTTCCCCGACGAGCAGGTCAAGCTGGTCTTGCTTGCCAATCCGGAGACGATCCTCGAGGACCTGCATGACAAGGGGGTCGGGTTTGACAGGGTTCTCTACAAGCCGCTCAGGCCAAGGCTCTTTGCCGAACAGCTTAATGCCCTCATCTGTGGCGAGAAGGCACCTGTTCCCGTTTCGGCGCAGCGCATGCCGCGGAGCGCTTCCCATCCGGCCAGCAAAGCCGGCACGGGGCAGGCTGCTGATGCCGTTTTGGATGCCGCCATTCTCCTGGTAGAGGACAATCTTGTCAATCAGCGCGTGGCCCAGCGCATGCTTGAAAAGCTTGGCTGCCGGGTGACGATAGCGGGAAACGGGCGCCAGGCACTTGAGACCCTTTCGAGTGGGCGCTATGATCTTGTCCTGATGGACTGCCAGATGCCGGTCATGGACGGATACAGCGCCACCCGTGAGCTGAGGAATCCTGCCTCGCCCTGGTATTCCCCCGATCTTCCGGTCCTGGCCCTGACGGCGCATGCCGGCGAGGCGGAGCGGGAGCGCACATTTGCAGCAGGGATGAACGACCATATCTCCAAGCCCTTGAGGAGTTCGGTTCTCCGGGAAAAGCTTGTTGCCTGGCTGGGTGTCAGGCGCCAGCCTGACGAAGGGCAGAGCCAGGTCCTTGAGGTGGTACCGCCGGGGGTGGAGGATGCACCTGCCCCGGTTTTT
>JAKPMW010000210.1 GCA_029548715.1 Spirochaetota bacterium
GCGTCTGCTCCCAAAACCACTCGCCCTGTTGTTGATGCACCTGCCCGGACAGTCCCCGAAAAAACCGTCCAGACTGGCTCGTCACGTTCACACACCGTCCAGTATGGAGAAATGCTCCGTTCGATTGCGGCCCGGCACGGAACCACAACCCTCAAGCTTATCCAGATCAACAACATCTCCAATCCTGACCTGATTTATCCGGGACAGGTCATCAGACTGCCGTAACACGCCCTCTGATGAAGGTGAACGGTCGTACCGTAGCTGGAATCATGCTGCTTGCCATCTGTCTTGCCGGCATTCGGGGGACGTATGCCGAGTCCGCTTCGCCGGATTCCCTTGCGACTCCACCAGCCGAGTATCTTGCTCTTTCAAACAGGATCGCGACAGGTGAGAGACCAGGACCGGAGGCTGCAGCTTCAGCACTTGCCTGGTGGAAGAAGGGGCAGAGACAGGCCCTCGTCTCAATCTGGCGGACATGGCCGGACCTTGTCCTCGATCTTGGCACCAACGCAATGCCATTTTTCGAGGTATCAGATCCGTTTACGCGGGTCATTCATGAAGGTCTGCTTGCCCTGCGAATCAGTCCGGAGTCAGGCAAGACCCGGCTGAAAAAGGAGCTGCTCTGGCTCGCAGGCCAGAAACGGTATCACGAAGCCCTGTCCAGGATCCCGGAAGACCTGAGCGGAGCTGATGACGAGTTTGTCCAGCTTGCCGTCTGGCTGGCCCTGCGTACAGGAAAGGATGCCCGCGCTCTTGCCCTTGCACGAGTCCTTGTCACCGCAAAAAGTGATCCGACCATGGACGAAATGAAGCTCGTCTTCGGCCTTTCCCTTCGACTCGGTGAGTATGTTGAGGCAGTATACTGGGGAAACCGCATGAAACAGACGACCCCGAGCCTTGCAGGGAATCTGAGCTGGTTAAACAACATGGCCTTTGCCCTGGCCGGACGGGCGCGTGCTCTTAGCGGGACAAACGCGTCAGCCGCCCGACAACAGGCGCTGCATTACATCCACAGGGCGCTCAACCAGTCACGGTCTGGACCGGTTTTACACACCGCTGCAATCGTTTACGCCTCCCTGTCAAATTATCAGGCTGCAGCACAACATATCCGCCTGGCGCTGGCTCTTGATACGGCCAATACGAACTACAGAGCTCTTCTGGTCGATCTGCAAAAAAAGATGCGGAGGGAATAGGGTGAAATCATCAGTGGGCCTTCTCATCGTTTTCATGCTTGCCTTCTCTCCTGCGGATGCCACATCGACAGAACCCGCAATCATGCTCATGTCCCGTGGTGATTACCTGTATCAGTCAGGTGACCATTCGGCTGCAATCATCAGCTACCAGAGGGCCTTGCAGGCAGATCCCGAGCTGGTTGAGGCACATTACAAACTCGGCAAAATCTATTTTGGACAGCAGGCCTGGAATTTTGCGCTGCATCATTTTGAGACGCTTGTCAAAAAATCAAAAACACTTACCTACCTGCACCTGCATCTTGATGCCTTGTTTGATCTGGCGCAGACGCATTACAAGATTGGAGAGTCCATCGATCCCGGGTCAGACAGAAACCCCCATCTTGTACAAATGCAGGAATGCCTGCGGGATGTGATTCGTGCCTGCGAACCTGACGGGCTTGTTGACCGTCTCTCGACACAATATGTCCAGATCTCAAAAGAGTTTTACCTGGCGCGCGCCTGGTACATCCTGGCCCGGATTTATGAGGACAAAAACAGGGATCAGGAGTTTCCCCAGTACTATCAGACAGCCATTCGATACCTCAGCCAGTTGCGGAGCAAGCAAACACGCGCGGAAAATGTGGTCCGGGTTGCCTTCAGGGAGAGTGAGTGCATGTATGCGCTCTATCGATACCACAGACGCATCCAGGAGTTCGCCAGGGCCGATGCCTGGGCGGGCAGGGCCGGCAGCATCCAAAAGGAATTGCAGGCCCGGGCGATCACGCTTGCATCTGACCCGTCAACAGCGTGGAATCCCGATATCACCATCTACAGATCGGGTGCAAAAAACATCGAGCTCCTCTTTGCAGGCAAAGTCCGCATCGATCCTCTCTTCAAGTTTTTTCAAACACGGTAAGACACAGGCTGGGTACTCCAAAATCAAGCTCTTGGTGTCTGCGGGAGATTCTACTTCCTTGTCATTCCC
>JAKPMW010000196.1 GCA_029548715.1 Spirochaetota bacterium
CTGACAGCGGGGATACGCTCAATTTCAACGGCAACGATCCTGTCGGCCTCTACTCGGGCTCGACACTGGTGGATATTGTGGGCACACCGGGTGATGCCAGCGATCATCTCAAGGACATGACCCTTGTCCGGAAGCCCGGCACATCCGCCGCCACAACTTGGAGCGCCGACGACTGGTACCAGCTTCCTCCCGACACGGTCGCCAACTTGGGATCCCACGATCCGGTCAATCCCATGTCCAGCAGCTCCGCATCCTCCGCACTTCCGGTCGAGTACCCTCTCGGGACCGCAGGGAACGACGTCTATATCAGCGAATACTTCCAGGGGGACGGGAATGACAAATACATCGAGATCTTCAATGGAGGAACAGCGAGAGTCAGTCTTGCCGGATACCGCCTGGTACGTATTGATGCCGACAACACGACCGGAGTAACGAATCTTGCCAACAGCTGGTGCCTTGCACTTGTCGGTGAGCTTGAACCATACTTTGCACTGTTGATTGTCAATGGCGGATATTCCCCGGACAGGCTGACAACGGTTGCCGGGGTGCCCACGGCCTCTGCAATGGACGAATATTCCACTGCCCGGAAATATCTCGAATCTGTTTCGTTTTATCCGAAAGCGATCTGCTTTTTTGGCGGAAACGACCCGATCTACTTGGTCAAGGACGGACAGGTTGTGGACGCGGTCGGCACGCCGGCCACAAACCTCTCCTGGGGCGACAAACGTGCCTTTGTCCGCAAGACCGGCAAATCCGCAAACCCCGTCTGGAGCATCGACGACTGGGACATCATCGAAACCATGACCCCAGCCCCGGGAAGTGTCTACAATGACGGCAGTGACCAAAACGCCGGCTGGCATATTCAGTAATCAGCCACAGGAGGAAAGAAATGCGCTGGATCTGCACCAATTGCGGCTATATCTACGATCCCGCTTCAGGCGACTCTCTGGGTGGAATCCTGCCGGGGACCGCCTTTGAAGACCTGCCGGAAGACTGGGTCTGCCCGGTCTGTTACGCAAACAAGGACCGCTTTGACCCGCTTGATTGACGACAGGGGAAACCACACGGGACAGGTCTGGGCCCAGGCAAAAAGCCGCCGGATAACAAATTCGGCGGCTTGGCTTGATGCAACCATCTCCTGTCGGGGACTTCGCCCCCAGCAGGGGACTACGCCCCCTGTCGGGGACTTCGCTGTCATGGTTCTCGGCTGCCGGAAAAACACAGGCACACGCGCTGGAACGCACGCAGCACCCAGGGGCCTGAGGCCTGTTCCCCAAAAATCAGACCAGACGTCCGGCAAGCGACATCGGGCTGGCAGCGGTAATCTCTGTATCAACAAACATGCCGGCGGCCAGACCCGCTGAGGGATCGGCGATATGCACCGGAATCAGCCCGCCTGTCCGGGCCGAATAGACGCCGGGCGAGACGATACCGTCAACCAGGACCCGCTCGATGCGCCCGACCATGCCGGCCTTGCGCCGGCCGGCCGTCTCCTTGAGGAGATCCGCCAGCACATGCAGCCGGCGGTTTTTTTCTGCCTGGGGAACATCGTCCTTCATCTTGCTCCCGGCTGTCCCGGGACGGGGGGAGTACATCGCCACAAAGGCCATGTCGAACTGGAACTCCTCCATCGCCAGGCGGGTGTTTTCGAACTCGGCTTCGCTTTCGCCGGGAAACCCGACAATGATATCGGTAAAGAGGCTTGCTTCCGGAACCAGCTCGCGAATCCAGCCAATAATTTCACGATAGCGTGAAAGCGTGTACGAACGACGCATCCGGGACAAAACAGCATCATCCCCTGACTGGAGCGGGAGGTGAACCTGCCTGGCGACCGCCCGCCGGGCCCGCATGACCTCAAAGACATCCCGGCTCATGTCCGAGGGATGGGGCGAGGTAAAATGGATCAGCGCCTCGCGCCCGCTCTTTTCGATGATATCGGCTGCATCGTCCAGCAGGCGGGCAAAGACCGGGAGGCTGCCCTCACGATCACGCCCGTACGAATTGACATTTTGCCCCAGCAGGGTAAACCGCCTGTACCCCTGCTCGAGAAGACGGCTGATTTCATCAAGGATTTCCCGTGCATCGCGCGAGACCTCCCGCCCCCGGGTATAGGGCACGGCACAGTAGGCACAAAAGCGGTTGCAGCCGTTTTGAATCGGGATCCAGGCCTGGACCTCCGACCCACACAGGGGCGCAATCTTCCAGTAATCTGTCCGCTCATTGTCACTGGCAAGACTGTGACGGGGAACAAAGGGCACCCCATAGGTTGCGAGGAGTCCGGGAAGCTGCGGGAGCTCTTCGATGGAAAACCGCAGGTCATACAGCTTGGCAAATTTTTTCCGGTCCCGGTCCAGAATGCAGCCCGAGACAAAAGTGATCACACGCTCGCGATCACGCCGCTCATTCCAGGCAACAATCCGTCCATAGACACGGTTGATCGAGGTCTGGCGGACCGAGCAGGCCACGACGCCCAGGATATTGGCTTCGGCTTCGTTTTCGGTTTTTTCAAACCCGAGCTCTTCAAGGACAGCCGCAATCCGCTCGGCATCGGACTGGTTCATCTGGCAGCCATACGTAACAAGAAAGTACTTCATGCCCTTTAAAATACGCATTGCAGATCGGATTGCCGGTGCTTTTTCCGGAGCTGTCTCAAAGTACGCAAGATGCACCGGCGAGAGGTGATGGACGCATGCGGGGTTGGCAAAAATTAATGGAACTGCCCTTGTTTTGGACAGCTCCGAATCGGCAGACACCATGCCGGTATCCTGACAATTTTTATCCGGATCAGAGACGGATGCCGGCAGCCAGACTGATGTAGTTGACCCAGGTAAAGTTGTAGACCTTCTCGTTATCCGCTCCGCCTTCGACCACACGCCAGCCGGCCCTGAAAAAATACTTCCCGTCGAGATCATACTGGACCCCAAGCAGGATGTCCTCGGCTCGCCCCTGGGGTGCCGCCAGCGCATCACCGTCAAGAAGCAGCGATATCCCGCCACCCATAAACCACTGCAGCGAAAAATTGACCAGTGGAACAAATCCGGTATTGACGCGCTCGCTCTCGGCGGATTCTCCACGAATGGATATGGCCGCATCCCTGATCTTGGCGGTCAATCCCAGCTTGAACTGGAAATCTGGTTCGTCAACAAGGGTGTAGCGATACGTCAGGCGGTACGAGTCAAACCGGTAATTGGCATCGAGCATCTCGCCCGCAGCAAAGGTCTTGCCGTAAAACGTGATGGCCTTTGGGGTGATCCCGCTTGCATCCAGACGAAGTGGTGCAATCAGGACCGAAAATGCGTGATCCCTGTTGATCTCCCACGTCGCACGCAGGCGAAAATACAGGGACGCATTGGGATTGAGGTCATCCTGAATGGAAAAGAGGGTCCCGCTGTCCCCGGGAATCCGGACATCATTGTACGAGGTAAAGGCACTCCCGGTCTCAAATTCGAATACCATCCCGGCAGAGCCTGTTCCCGGAAAAGCAAGGTTGAGCAGCAGAATCAGCAGAAGGACCGGGAGAATACCGCGACTTCCCCTGCTTTTGATCATACGCTCACTACCTCGCGCACCCCGGGAACATCCTGCTTGAGCTGACGCTCGACACCCATCTTGAGAGTCATCTGGCTCATGGGACATGATCCGCACCGTCCGGTCAACTTGACCTTGACAACACCGTCGTCCGTAACATCAACAAGCTCTACATCGCCCCCGTCGGCCTGCAGCATGCCGCGGATATTTTCAAGACTGGCCTTGACCTGTTCTTTCATGGTGGTACACTCCTTGTACTGGAATATATGAAAAATACTCATGGAGGATCAGATGCGCAAGCAGCTCCTGTTGCAGATCGTCAACCCCCTCTTGGGGCTCGCATTTCTCACTCTTGTCGTCACCCTGCCCTTTGTTGCCAGCCAGGATTTGTGGACCGCTGGCATGAGCCGGCTGCACCGGCTGTCTGGCATGGTGTTTGCGGCCCTGGCAGTGATTCACATTGCCCTCAACTGGACCTGGATCGTGAATACGTTTTTCAGAAAAAAGACCGGAGACAAGTGACCCCGTCAACCCCAGAGGGTGAGAATGTCACGAATGCAGGACACGCTGTACCCCGGCTTGAGGACCTCGTGCGGACGACCCATTCCACCTTCGACAAAGACGCTGAACACCCCTGCCGCATGGGCACATTCAATATCCACCCCGCTATCGCCCACCAGGAGGCAGTCTTGCCGGGCAACACCGGTTTCGCAGAGAATCTGCCCAACCGTCGAGGGGTCCGGCTTGAGCGGTCGCTGTCCATCGTCACCATACACCCCGCCAAAAAAGCGCCGCAGCCCAACGTGGCTGAGAACACTTTCGGCGGAGACCTGGGGCTTGTTGGTCAGCACTGCCAGCAGGACACCACGTTCGAAAAGGGTCTCAACGGTTTCACGCACACCTGGGTAGAGGCTGACGGCAGAGGTCTGACAAGCACGATAGTGCTGCTCTAACGCTTCCAGCGCGACGGGTATCAGTTCAGGGTATCCAGAAAACGAGCGTTCCACAAGACGGCGCATTCCGTTTCCGACGCATGAAACAACTTCTGCCGTTTCCAGGGGACAGAGGCCCAGTTCCTTGCGGGTCTGATTGACCGCGTGCGCAAGATCATGCGACGTGTCAACAAAAGTCCCATCAAGATCGCATATTGCAAGTCTATACACGGTTCCGTCAGTGCTCACTGATTCCATGCGTCATCATCATCAATGTGGTCACTGGCCGGGA
>JAKPMW010000232.1 GCA_029548715.1 Spirochaetota bacterium
TTTCCGGGGCCGAGTCCGGCCTGATGCTGGCAGATCCCATCAGGTTGCAGTATCAGGCTGAGCGCGGAGATGGCCGGGCCCGGCTGATTCTTGCAATGAAGCAAAAACCGGACATCCTGATCGGAACGGTCCTTGTAGGAAATAACATCGTCAATGTCTCGGCAGCTGTTTTGACAAACCGTCTGCTTGAGCACTGGATGGAACCCTACATGGCCAATGTAGCGGCGACGCTCTCTCTGACGTTGATCATGCTGATCACCTCGGAGATTCTTCCCAAGATGATTTTTCAAAGCAGACCCGAAGAGTTGTCACGCAGGGTGGCCCCCTGGCTTCGCCTTGTGGGCTGGATCCTGCGCCCGGTACTTCTTCTGGTCAATGGGGTCTCGGGTGTTCTTGTTTGGGTGTTTGGAGGGGGAAAACGTGGGCGTGCCCCCCTGACCCGTGAAGATATCACGCTGCTTGCAGATGTGGGGATGGAACAGGGGGCGATCAATGCCCGTTCCTATGCCCTGATTGGATCGGTCCTGGCTTTTACTCGGACTACGGCGAGGGAGATCATGACCCCGCTGGTTGATGTTGTTGCTTTGGGCGAGGATGCGGTCGTCGAGGATGTAGTGCGTCTGATCGAGCGGACCGGATTTTCCCGCATCCCAGTGTACCGCAAGCATGCTCATACCATGACTGGCTATGTTTCAGCCTTTGACCTCAAGCAGAGTCGGCGGACAGTCGGGATCTCGGAGTTTATCCGGCCCGCGGTATTTGTTCCCGAATCAAAGTGCATAGACGGGCTCCTGATCGAGATGCGACAGAAGCGGCTGCCGATGGTGTTTGTCGTGGATGAATGGGGCGGGACAGCCGGGATCATTACCCATGAAGACATTGCCGAGCATGTTGTCGGGCAGATACTTGACAAGGGCGAGAAGATGGAACTGGAGATGCAGGAGGTCTCTCCGGGGGAATATCTTGCTGATGGCTGGACTGACGTGGACAAGGTCCAGCAGGTGCTCAGGATTCGGATCGAAAAAAAGGGTTTTGAAACCGTGGGAGGGTTTCTTGAATATCTGATGCAACGTGTTCCCGCGATTGAGGAAAGCGTGGCATACGAGGGATACCGATTCCATGTGGAGGAAGCAGACAGTACGCGCGTGATCAGGGTGCGTATCAAGCAGGCAGGTTCGCGCAGGCGGTTGAAGTCTGATCAGACGCATGCCAAAAAACAGGCGCGAGCGGAACAAAATGGAAAGAAACATGAAACAGAACAGGTCTGACAGCTCGATTCTTGAGAGTATTACACAAGCAGCACAAGGATGTTTGCTGGATGATTTGGTGGGCGGGGACAGGGATTGTGCGGATGTTCTTGCAGAACTTGCCCGGCTTGTCCGCGCAGGACAGGTTTGTTTTTCCGGGAACCGGTTTATGGTTCAGGGAAAAGGCGATCTGAAACTGTTTACGGACAGTTTTGGTGATCTTGCAAGGGTGCTTGAAAAGTATTCATTGCCGGACGGGTTTCCCGAGGTGGTACTGCAGCAGGCCAGACGCTGCCGGGAAGCCGGCAAGAAAGAAACCGCTCGCAGGAAAAAGCTTGAGGGCTGGATCATCACAATCGACTCCGAAACGGCCAAGGACCTTGACGATGCGGTGTCTGTCAGGCAGCTTCGTAACGGCTGGGAGCTTGGTGTGCATATCGCCGATGTCTCGTTTTATGTCGCCCGGGGGAGTGCACTTGACAGGGAAGCCTTTGCCAGAGGAACCAGCGTGTACCTCAACCGGCATGTTGTGCCGATGTTCCCGCATGAGCTCAGTGATGATTTGTGCAGTCTCAATACCGATCGGCCAAAGTTGGCCTTGTCGGCTTTTCTGGAGATTGATGCATCCGGGAAGCTGCTCTCCTCACGCTTTGAAAAGACCCTGATACACGTTTCCCGAAGGTTTTCCTACACCGAAGTTGAAAGCATTCTGCGCGGGAAGAAGGATCCCGATGCGGGAAAACTCCAGACGATGGCCAGGGTTGCCGGTCTTTTGCGACGCAAGCGGCACGAGCAGGGGGGGCTTGAGTTTGAGGTGCCCGAGGTACGGATTGCTCTTGATGAAAAGGGAGACCCGGTGGGTGTCACCGTTCCGGTGCGAAATGAAGCCGAGATGATTATCGAAGATTTCATGCTTGCTGCCAATGAGCAGGTGGCCAGTTTTCTCTCAAAAAAGGGAGCTTCAATATTCAGGATTCATGCCAGCCCTGATTCTGAAAAGCTGGCGGAGTTTGTCAAATTTGCCAATGGTGTCGGGCTGGGCTTGCGCATTCCGCGTGAAAACACACCGCGGGCCATGCAGCACCTGCTTGAAGAAGTGCGGGCGAATCCCCATGCCGGTGTGTTGAGCAGTCTTTTGCTGCGTACGATGCAGAAGGCCGTCTACAGCACGGACAACCCGGGACATTTTGGGCTTGCGTTTGCCGATTACACACATTTTACTTCGCCGATCCGGCGCTATCCCGATCTGGTGGTACACCGGCTGCTTTCCTCGGCCATCGAGGGGAAGAAGGCCTATACCGAAAAGGAACTGGAGCGAATCGCTGAACAGGCTACCAAAATGGAGCAAAACGCGGTTGACGCCGAGCGGGAGTATACCCGGATCAAGGGCGCCCGGTTTCTGGGGAAGAAGACAGGCGAGGTATGCGAGGGCAAGGTAACCTCGGTGACCTCGTGGGGGATGTTCATCACGCTTCTCCAGTGGGGATTGGACGGATTGCTGCATATTTCCGAGCTTCGCGATGACTACTATCGTCTTGATACCTGGGGACACACGCTGGTTGGAGAACGGACCGGGCGCGTCTACAGCATCGGAAGTGTCATCCGGGTACGGATCAAATCAGTCAATGCCGAAAAGGGTTTTGTGGACCTTGTTCTTGAAGAGAGTGAGTTGAAGGGCGGCAAGAGCAGGTCAGGCGGAGGAAGCGGGAAGCATGGGGCAAGGTCGTCCCGGACTGGTTCCGCAGGGGACAGAAGAACAGGCGACAAAAATGCCAGGACTTCTGAACAGCGCTCACGGAATGGTGCTGCGGGACCGGCGCGTACAGATGCCGGGCGGAATGCGGGGGCACGACAGGGACAGGCGAGGCAGGATCCCGGCAGGATCAGCAAGGCGACGCATCCGGTAAAGACAACTCAGCCAGAAGGGGTCCGGGAACCAGTCATTCAGCCTGTTGCCGAGCAGGAAAAATCATCCAGAGGAAAGGGATGGCGTTTTTGGAAGAAATAGCTGATACTTCAGAAAGCTTCAGGACAAAATTCTTTGACAAGTTGGAGGTAGTTTTATGAGGGTACTGATTGGTGTGCTGCTTGTGCTGTCTCTGGTTGCCTGCGGTAAAAAAGGCGAGCAAGTGCAGGGTCATGAAAAAGGTGCTGTTACCAATTCCGCTGTGACGCTCAAGCAGATTGACGCGGCCGAACTGGCAAAAAATGACGGGAAAAATGGTCGCCCGGCCTGGGTGGCGTATAAGGGAAAGGTCTATGATGTCACGGCTGTCCCTGCCTGGAAGACCGGTACGCACAAGGGTCATGGGGCCGGGCAGGATATCACTGCAGCCCTTGCCTCCGCCCCGCATGGGGACAAGGTGTTTGCCAAGCTGACGCCTGTTGGTGAACTCAAGAAATAGCCGACCGGCTTGCAGCAAAACCGCCCGGATGGGGCGGTTTTTTGTTCTTCCGGTGCAGTATATTGATATGAGGAAGGGTCACTGGCAAAGATGGAGGAGCTATGAAATTCAGGCGCAGGCTGCAGCAGAAGGTGGGTATCGACATGACGCCCATGATCGACTCAGTGTTTCTGCTGCTCATCTTCTTTATGATAACATCTTCCATTATCAAGGATCAGGGGATCCAGGTAACCCTGCCGCACGCCAAGAGCTCCGAGTCGCAACCGGATCGTGACCTTGTTATCAGCATCAGTCGGGAGGGTGTCATTTATCTGAATGAGGTGCGGGTTGCCAAGAAGGATCTCTACCAGAAGCTGAGAAAATTGTACAAGGAGGTCAAACGTGACTTCCTTATCATACGTGCGGATGAAGTCATCGAGTACGGTGTCCTTGTCGAAGTAATGGATATTGCCCGCCTTGCGGGTATCTATAATGTTTCACTGTCGACCAAACGATAGTCAACAGATGGGACAGGGAGGAGAGGCGCTATGGAGGGAATCCGGGATGGCATGCGATTTGATCGCATGGTTGTCGTCTCGATTGCTGCGCACTGTCTCCTTCTCGTTCTTGTATCCCTTTTCTGGGGGGGGACTGAGATTCCTCCGGTACGGACAGTCCAGCTTGTCATCGAGTCACGGACTGTTTCACGTGAGGTGATTGCCGAAGTCAGGCGGGAGAGTGCCCCTGCCAGGGCCCGGCAGGATTCACAGGAACGAGGATCAGCGGACGATTCGCTCGAAAACCTTCTTGAACGGTCCTCGTTTCCACACAAGCCCGCACCCGAACGGGAACTGCCCAACCGGAGGCGGGAGGATGATTTTGACTATGGCTCTCTCAGGCGCGATCACGAATCTCCTGCCGGAAGGCTGGAGCGAAACCCTGATTCAAAGGACATGCAGGCCCATCGTCCCTCTCTGACGGATCGGGATACCAGGGACAGGGCAGGTGCGCGCGATACTTTTGGCCGGGATGATCTGACCAGACAGGGCGGAAAGAGCAGCACCCCCGGAATTAGCGGTTCCGATTTTGCCCGGCAGGGTGACCGGGGCAGTGGTGTGACCGGGCTTGTCAATCTGAGGGGGCGAAACTGTGTCTATCGCCCTATGATTACGCTGCCTGAGCGCTACAGCCGGCAGGGTTTGTCATATACCGTCCAGGTCGAGATAAGCGTGACCGAGGAGGGGATTGTCAGTCGGGCGGCTGTTACCGAGCCAAGTGGAAATCCGGAGCTTGACCTTTTGCTCGAGCAACGGGCACGGATGTTCAGATTTGAGGCAGCCTCAGCGGGAACCGGGACCCAGGCCGGGATGATTGCGTTTTCCATTCAACCGAGGTAATCCCTGTGAATCAGCGATCAGGTGCATTCATTCTCCCGGCCATGGCAGGCAGCGTTCTTGTTTTTCTTTTTGCGCTTGCTGTCCTGATCAATCATGCGGTTGGGACCCTGCTTGTTTCGCTGGAGGATGATCTTGTAGCAGGGATAGAACGCGAAAACGGAATCCGCATCGCATACGATTCGATCTCGATCGCCTCCCTTGATACCCTGGTGATGAATGGCCTGAAGATCCGCCATGCGGACACCAACCGTCAGGCTATCCTGGCAAGCCTCGACAGGGCCGAGGTGCAGGTCCGGCTTATCCCTCCGATTTTTGGTGGCAAGGACGTGATGGAATCCATTTCGTCGCTGGTGTTTGACAATCCCTCGATCAACCTGTACAGCGATGGCTCGCTTTTTGACAGTTTTCGCGAGGCGGCAGTTCGACGGGAAACAAACACCTCCGCGAAACCAGGCAAAAAATTTGATGTCGATGTTGTCATCCGAAACGGCATGGTGCGGGTGTATGGGTCTGATTCAATCCAGGCTGTTCCACCGGCTGCACCCCTTGCTGAAGTCAGCCTTCACAATCTTGATCTTGAATTGAGGGAAAACAAGGGAAGTTTTAGTATCAAGAGCGAACTGGCCATGCTCCCCTCGCAGGATCTTGTTGCGGGAAAGCTTGAAGTCGCTGGCATTCTTGACCTTGATACCGGTTCTGTTGATGCTCTTGTGACGGCAAGCGGATCCAGGGTCGCGGGATTTGTCCTGCCCGAGTTGCGTTTTTTCGTCTCAAGGGAGGCTGGCCAGGTAACGGTTGATTCATCCACCTTTGGTCAGCCGGTCTCAATTGACGGGCGCTGGAGGGAGGGCGCCGAGGGGAGCTTTGTATTGACCCTCGACAGAAATCTTCGCTCTTTCGACAGTTTTATGACCCGAACAGCTTCCAGCGTATTGGGACGGATGTTTTTTTCGAAAGATGATCAGTACAGCCCAACCGGAAAGGTCGTTGTTGATATAGGAAGTGAAGGAGTCCGGATGTCGGGCGATCTTGCCATTGAGGACCGGAATGGCCGTCCCGTGTTCCGGTTTGCAGCGGGCGGAAACAGCCAGATTTTGACGGTTGACCGTTTTGAACTTGCAAGGGATGAGCATCTCATCAGCCTCTCCGGCTACTGGGACTGGAAGGGGTTTCCCCATTTTGCTGCCAGAGTGAGAAAGTTTGAACTGGAAGGGGCGACAATCGATGGTAATTGTACTGTCAGGCCTGCCGCGGACGGGATGGTTGCCCTTGACCTGGAGGGTCTGGCGCTCAATGGCCGGCATATTGGATCTGTTTCAGCCCTGATGAACCCGGGAGCTTCGAAGATCTCTTTTGACGGTTTCTCAGGCACCCTCAGGGGGCATGCTGCGTTGGGTGCTGAATCTGCCGCTGTACAGCTTGATTTGTCCGGCTTTCAGCTTGGAGATCTGGTCGAAGCCCTGACAGGAGCCGGATTCGTATCTGGCTGGAGCATGTCGGGGCCGCTTGTTGTCAGCAGAGGAACCAACGGGATATCGCTTCGGGGCGAAACGACGGTAGTCACTGCCGGACAGGGAAATATTGTTTCTGCCTTCAAGTACAATGGAGAGGAATTGCGTATCGACCGCTTTGAGAGCGATTGGCTGTCACTGACAGGAGCTGTGCGGCGGGAGTATGATGGCGCGAGTGGAAAGTTCCTGATTGACTACAACGGCAGGCGCTGGCCTCTGACCACCCAGATCAAGCAGACCGGGGACATTGCGCGGGTAGGTGTCGAAATAACCGGTATGCTTGCTGGTCAGGCGGACATTTCAGGGAATGAGGTGCGGGCATCGCTGTCTCTCAGCGGGATAGATCTTGCCCCCTTTGGAGTCAACGGTATTCTCAAGGGAGAGGGGACTCTGGTGCGGCGTGGGGGCGCTGTACTGACTGGTGGCACATTTTCGCTCAGGATGCAAGACCCCGGGATTCCGTCGGCGGCATTGGTGTTTCATGGAGCAGACCGGAGATTTGATGTCACCAGTATTGTCCTCGAGCGGGAGGGGCATGCATTCTCGGGAGGCGGCACGGTCTGGTTTGATGAACAGGACTCGGTTCATTGCTCGCTGGCATTTGCCAATGGATTGGCTCTTCAGGCGAACACGATTCCGGGAGGGGTTGTTGTCCAGTCACAGTTTGACAACCTTGATCTGGCCGGCGTTTTTCCCGGAATCATGGCAGGAGTTCTTCAGGGACGTGCCGAAGTCCGGCTTGTCGGGGAGGTACCTGCTGCATCGTGGAATATCCGCCTTTCAAAAGGCACATTGCAGGGCCTGCAGGTATCGATTGTATCGGAAGCCAAAAGCCGGCCGGGCGGGTTTCAGCTTGAAAAGACCAGTCTGGTTTTTGGGGATGCCGAGCTGTCGGTCCGTAACGGATATCTTGTCCAGACAGCGGGCGGTCTTGATTTTATGTGCAACGGTACCTTCGTCTGGGGAGGCGCCCCTTTCAGGGTCGATGGACGGATTCTTGCGCAGGGCGGGACCTCAAGCGGACAGGCCGAGGCCGTTGTGGCTCTTTCAGGTGTGCGCTTCGGAAACAGCAGGGTGACGGATTTTTCGAGTGCCATCATGAACAGAGGTGGGCGCCTTGATATTCGCAAGACTGGTCCTGCCGGACTGGATGGATGGTATGACCTGGCCGCCAACCGGATGAATCTGAGATATTCCGATTCAAGCGGCATGTCCTTGCTTGTCCAGGGAAAAAACGGGAAGCAGCTTGACCTGACGGCACACGCTGTTGGACTTCCGTTGTCTGTCTTGCAGAATTATCCTGTCGTGTTCCGTTCCGCTGAGGGGCGTGCGAATCTGAGCATCAGTCTCAGGGGGCCGGCTGAGCGTCCCGAGGTTTCGGGATTGGCACGGATCGAAAATGCCAGGATGGATCTGAGCATGCTCCGAAGTCCTCTGACCAGACTTGCCCTGCAGGCAAGTGTGACGCAGGGCACCATTACGCTGGGATACCTCACGGCGACCAACGGGAGTGGCAGCCTGTCTGTCCGGGGCAAGGCCTTTATCAGGAATGGTGAGGTAGACGACATTGATGTCAGGCTGCAGACCGACAGAAAGCACGGACTTGACCTTGATCTGGTGGATCCGGAGATTCGTTCATCAGGTGGTGCCCTGGCAGATCTCTTCATCACCGGAAACATCAATGCGCCACATGTCCAGGGACGTGTGGCCCTGCATGACAACGAATTCTTTTACATGGAAGACTCGGCCATTCCGAGCAAGGAAAACTGGATCAAGCGGATCCGCTGGAATCTCGAAGTGGCCGTGCTGGATGGTGTGAGCTATGTCAACCAGCTTGTCACCGCGATGATTCAGCCTGGCTCGTCACTCCATTTGAAGAACAGCATTATTGACAAGGATTTTCTGGTCAGCGGGAGGGTGACCGCATCCCGCGGAACATTTGACTACATCAACCACGAATTCAGGATCGAACAGCCGACATATATTGAATTCAGGCGGACTTCATTCGGACTTGATCCATGGCTTGCATTTCGTGGGCGCCTGCGGCTCAAGGATGAAGAGCTGGAAAACGTGGATATCTATCTTACATTTGCAGGCCCTCTCTCGACAGGGATCAATCCGGTCTTCAGTGCTGAGCCCGAGCGGTCCCAGGATGAGATTCGAGTCCTGCTCGGGATCGAGCAGCCCGATACCACATCAGCCGATGGTCGCCGGAAAAACGAAAACATCATGCTGCGCTCGACAGAGCTGATCTCGCTGCTCGGGTTGAAGCCGCTTACAAAGGAAATCCGGGAGTGGTTCGGGCTTGATATTTTCACCATACGTACACCTATTGTGCGGAATATCCTCGAGCGGGAGAGTCTGGATGCACTTGACCCCAAACGGCAGCTCTCGATTTTCAGGGACACCCAGTTCTCACTGGGAAAGTATTTGACCAGTTTCATGTTTGTTGAATATACTTTGGTACTGAAAGACGATCTGCAAAGCTTTGGGGATGTGTTGCCCACGCATCAGGTGGGTCTCGAGTTGAGTTTCGACTTTCTCAATCTGGGGTATCTCATCAAGCCTACAGAAAAAAGCGGGTTCGGTGAGTACGAGCAAAGCATCGAGCTTCGTTTTCGACAGCGGTTCTAGGGATACCGCGAATGGGTATGTCGGGGTAACGATTTGGAGCGTATTCAATGAACTGTCTGGCCCGAATCCGGCTGGTCCTGGTTGTCTGCATTCTTTCGGTATCTTTTCCCGCATGGTCTGCCGGATACGAGGATTATACGATCATCAAGATCGACCTCAAAGGCAATGTCAACACGGATGCCGCCCTTATCAGGGCCCTTCTTTCCAGCAAGGTGAATGCAAAGTTTTCCTACCGGAATGTGACACGGGATGTCAAGGACCTTTATTATCTCGGGTATTTTTCGGATATCCAGGTCGATGCCCTGATCGTCGCTGGCGGATTGGTCCTGACCTATATTTTTGAAGAGTATGACAAGATCGAGGAGATCCTCTTCAAGGGAAATGATGAGCTTTCCGAGGGCGACCTCAAGGAGGCCATGACCCTGAGAAAGGACTCGGTGTTCAGCCAGATTCAGCTTCAAAAAAACATCGAGACGATTCTTGAAGCCTACCGCAAGGAAGGCTACAGGAATGCGAAAGTGACCCCGAATGTGCGGGTCGACAAGAACCTGCGCAAGGTTTACATACGGCTGGATATTGACGAAGGCGACAAGATAGTTATCCAGAAGATCCGGATCATCGGGGCATCACAGCTTCCTGAAAGTGCTGTCCGGGATGCGATCGAGGATACCCACGAATCGGGATTTTTCCGGGGTGGTATCTACGACGAAAAGACCTTCGAAAAGGACAAGTCCAGAATAGTCGAATACTATCGCAACCGCGGTTTTATCAAGATGCAGATAAAAAAAGTGGATTTTCGTGTTGAGCCTGTCAAGCCCGGTGCGAAGCAGCAGGGCATTTTTATCGATGTGCATGTTGATGAGGGCAAGCGGTATCGCATGGGCCGCTATGTGTTTGAAGGCAATGACATCTTTTCGGGCGATGATATATTGACGAAATACTTCAGGCTCAAATCGGGAGACTACTTCGACAACAGCCAGTACGAAAAGGATCAGATGGGCCTCTGGCAGGCCTATCGCGAGCGGGGATATATTTTTACCGAGATTACGCCGATCAGGCAGATTGATGAACAGGCGCAGACTGTCAATCTGACGTACAAGATCCGGGAGAAGGAGATTGCCCACGTCCGGCATATCAAGATAAAGGGAAACACGCGCAGCGAGAATTACGTGGTTGAGCGCGAGATGCGGATCAAGGAAGGCGAGATTTTCAACAGCTCGGCCATTCGACGTTCGCAGGAGCGGTTGTTCAACCTGCGCTACTTCAAGGATGTCAATATCGAGATTGAGCCGGTTGAGGGCAATGAAGGGCTGATGGACCTTGTCTTTTCTGTCAAGGAGGACCGGACAGGCCTGTTTACCCTGGGGGCCGGCTATGGCTCGGTGACCGGGTTTACGTTTTACGAGCAGATTTCTGAAAACAATCTTTTTGGGATGGGTTTTACGGTCTCCCAGCGGCTTGAGCTGGGTGAAAAGCGCAAGAGCATATCGCTTGGTCTCGACACACCCTACACATTTACATACGAGCCGGTTTCGCTCGGTTTTACGATTTCCTACAGTGCAACCCAGATCGAAAACATCAATACCAACTACTTGAACATGGCTCTGTCCGAAGTGAAGCGGGGCAGTGATGACGAATATCATTTCATGCGCAAGGCCTTTGAAATCCAGCTTCGGGCCGGGCGCAGTTTTTCCGAGTGGTGGAGAGGCTATTCATCCTATACCTTTGCCTGGATTGACAGCTACGATGCCAATTTTGTCCCCCTGAGTGCGACGGAGGCCACCAACAAGTCGTCCACGACCCAGGAGTATATTCGCAGGCTGCGCGATGCCCTCGACAAGGGGTTCAGTACAAAAAGCAGTCTCAGGCTGGGACTCCTGTATGATACGCGGGATTACGTGGGAGGACCCTCACGCGGTATCTACGCCAGCCAGTTCCTGACATATACCGGTGGAATTCTGGGCGGCGACAGCCAGTCGATCATGTCTGAGAGCAACTTCTCATTTTTCATCCCGCTGTTCTGGGATCTGGTCTTTGCGGTTGACACAAAATTCGAATATATCCTTGACCAGCTGGATGGTGCGTCCAATATCTATCCGGGCGACGAGCTTCAGTTTGACGGGATGACCGAATTGCGGGGCTGGCGCAGCTATAATCAGGTCGGTCGCGGGAAAATATCAACGATGACCGAGATACGGTATCCGATTGACAGGCGCATGCTCTGGGGCGTGTTTTTCTATGACGCGGGAAGATTGTGGGAGGACTACACCAAGGTCTCCTTTGATCTCAAGGAGTTCAAGCACAGCTTCGGGTTTGGTTTCCGCCTGCAGATTGCCGTCCTCCCGATCAGGCTGTATTTTGCCAAAAAATTCGAGTATGATGATTCAGGCAGGGTAAACTGGCTTGGTGGTTCCGGTGCTTTCGATGGGTGGGAGACGGTTTTCTCTGTTGCCGGTGTGTTCTGATCTGATATGGTTTGGAGGGATCAATGAAGCGAATTGTAATTTTGGCGGTACTGGCGATATCCATGCTGCCCGTTGTTGCGCAGGCAGCATCACTCAAGGACATCATCAAGATTGGCGTTGTGGATATGGGCAAGCTCTTTACCGAGTATGCGTCCAAGAGCGAAGCATCAAAGAACGTTCGCGAAAAAAAGGCCCGTTTCGCAAAGGAAATCAGGGATGAGGCAGCCGTTATCCGCAAGATGGAAAGCGATCTCAAGGATCAGATGGCTGGCGCTTCGGACAGTGAGCGGCGGCGCAGAAGTGCAGAGATAGAATTCAAGAAGGACGAGCTTGCCAGTCTTGTTGCCCGGAGGAATGCCGAGCTTGAAAAGGAAGAGCGTGATATAACCCAGCCGATCCTTGAAGAGATTTATGAGGCAGTGCGCTTTGTGGCCAACAAGCAGGGTGTCAAGATTGTTCTCGACAGCAGGTCATACATTGCCTACCACGATATCGAGCTTGACCTGACCGAACAGGTTCTCCTGAGGTTGCGGCTCATACTTTCACAGAAAAATCGGTTCTAAAGGCATGCTGCGCGCCTGCTCGCTGACACTGGTTGAGTTGGCAGAGAGACTCCGGGGAGTGCTCCGATCCGAAGGGGATCGGGGTATTGTGATTAATGGGGTTACTCCCCTCGATGCAGCAGCGCCAGGATCGATTGTCTATGTCACCAACAACGCGGGCTGCCGCATTGCCGAGTCCGGCCGGTGCGCGGCCGTGCTGGCAAACTCCGTGCAGGCGGGTCAGGTGACAAAGCCGGTCATCATCGTGGATGATCCCCGGGCGGCCTGGATGGCCTGTCTCCGGATATTTACTCCGGTTCTCACCGAGTACCGTGGGATTTCTCCTGATGCGAGTGTGGATCCTTCAGCGGTAATACATCCGCGGGCTGTCATCATGCAGCGGGCTGTCATTATGCCCGGTGCGCGGATCGGCGCGGGGAGCGTGGTCTGGCCAGGTGTGTTTATTGGCGAACAGGCTCAGATTGGCGAGGACTGCGTTCTTCACCCGAATGCAGTGGTGCGCGAGGGCTGCATTCTCGGAAACAGGGTCATTGTTCATGCGGGTGCCGTTATTGGAGCGGATGGGTTTGGCTACAGGGCAGATGCGGATGGGCGGCATCTCAAGATTCCCCAGATCGGAAATGTGATTATCGAAGATGATGTCGAGATCGGTGCCAATGCGACCATCGACAGATCCACGTGCGGATCAACCGTGATTGGCGAGGGTAGCAAGATCGACAACCTTGTGCAGATTGCCCATAATGTAAACATTGGAAAGCGTAATATATTTGCAGCCCAGGCCGGTATTGCCGGGAGTTCTGTCACAGGAGAGGGCTGTATTTTTGCGGGGCAGGCTGGTGTGGCGGATCACTGCCGGATTGGCGACAGGGCGGTCATCGGGCCACAGGCCGGTGTGCAACTCAGAAGGGTTAAGGCCGACACGGTCTATTTTGGTACTCCCGCAATCGAGATGGAAAAAATGCAAAAAATCCTTCCGTTGTTTCATCGTTTGCCTGAACTGCTGGGAAAACAAAACAGCGAGGCGGCCAGGGAGCAGCCCACGGGCGAGGGAACGGAAGCTGCTGGACGATCACCGGATTTCTGATGATACTTGTTTTCATGCCTTGCTGAGGCAAATTGACAACGAGGAAATAACAGGAGGAGAAGATGTCAAAGACACTTGATGTAACAGAGATCATGAAACTGCTTCCACACCGTTATCCGTTTTTGATGGTAGACAGGATCATCGATTTTGATGATGAAACCATTACCGGGATCAAAAATGTAACCATCAACGAACCCTTTTTTCAGGGGCATTTCCCGGGACACCCGATCATGCCCGGAGTGTTGCTGGTCGAGGGGCTTGCGCAGTGCGCTGGCTGCCTGATTTTCCAGAAGATTGACAATCCTGCAGCACATGTTGTGTACTTCATGGGATTGAACAACGTCAAATTCCGGAAACCGGTGCTTCCCGGGGATACGGTAACCTACAAGGTCAAGATCATCAGTTTTAACGGAACACGAGCCAAGATGCAGGGTGAGGTTTCTGTCGATGGCAAGGTTGCGAGCGAGGCCGAAATGACCGCAATGCTGATGCCACGCAAGACTGATGAAGGCTGACGAACAGGAACGACAGGCATGGTCCATCACACGGCTCTTGTTGACAGTGCTGCCCGGATAGGGGAGGGGGTCAGGATTGGACCCTATGCCGTTGTTGAAGGGAGTGTCAGGATCGGGCCAGGTTGTACGATCATGGCGCATGCCTGGATTGGCGGTAATACCAGCCTTGGGGAGGGTTGTGTTGTTCATCCCCATGCTGTGCTTGGGGATGTGCCCCAGGATTTTTCATATGATCCCGCCAGGGTGTGCTCATCACTCGAAATAGGAAATTTTTGTGTTTTTCGCGAGGGCGTGACCGTGCATCTCAGCTCAAGGGATGGTGGCCGGACCGTCATCGGAAATCATGTATACATGATGGCCTGCAGTCATGTCGGGCATGATGGGGTCATCGGCGATCATGTCACCATGGCCAATTCGGCCCTTTTGGCCGGGCATGTGGTTGTCGGGGAAAGAGCCTTCATTTCGGGTAATGTCTCAGTGCACCAGCATGTCCACATCGGGAAGCTTGCCATGATTGGTGCTTCAACCTTTGTCAGCCAGGATATACCGCCTTTCTGTACTGCACAGGGAGTTCCCGGCCGGGTGGTCTGCCTCAATACGGTTGGACTCAAACGAAACGGGTATGACCAGCAGAGGAGGACCGCGCTCAAGAAGGTTTTCCGTCTTTTGTATCGCCAGGGACTCTCTCTTGAAGGGGCGCTTGCGCAGCTTGATCAGCTTGAGGATCAGGATGCGGACTGCGTGTCCGGCTTTATCCGGGCTACAAAGCGCGGGATTGCGTCTTCACGCGGTCATGGTCGCGCCGATGAGTCGTAATGAAATTCCTCAGGACGGGGTCTTGCTCGGGATCGACTTTGGCCTGGCCCGGATTGGTGTTGCCCGTTCGGATTGTTCAAGGCTGCTGGCGTCTCCGTGTGCCATCATCTGCAGGAAGGTGAAACCGGCTGCTGATTCAGCCGGTAGTATCATGAGGCAGATGGCAGCATGCGGTGCGGTTGCTGTTGTCATGGGCTGGCCTGACGAGGAAGATGAACGGACCCAGGATATCAGGGCGGCTATTACCGGGTGCATTGATCAGCTTGAAAAGCACGCAGTACCGGTGGTGTGTGTCTCTGAATCGTTTTCAAGCAGGGAGGCACTGGATCTCCTCCATGCGTCCGGCAAGAAAAAAAAGCCCGGGCAATATCTGGATGACTGGGCTGCCGCGGTTATTCTTCAACGCTATCTTGACGCACCGGATGAGTACACACGAAGGTGATATACTGAAGAGCGGCATACTGTGGGCAGAGAGGTTCCATGAAGCAACACACCCTGCAATCTCAGGTTGCGATCGAGGGCAAAGGGCTGCACAGCGGCCAGGATGTCTGCATTCTGCTTGAGCCGGCAGATCCAGGGACAGGGATTGTTCTGTTTCGTGAAGATCTTGCGCCCGGCATGCCGATTCCGGCTTCCTGGCGGTTTGTTGTGGATACGGGTCATAATGTGACACTGGGGCGCGAGAGTGTGTCGATCCAGACAGTGGAGCATCTTCTTTCAGCCCTGTCTGCAGCCGGAGTCGATAATTGCCTGATACGTGTCAACGGGCCGGAGATCCCGTTGTGTGATGGCGGGGCGAAGTACTTTCTTGAGACTCTCAGCCGGACCGGGCTTTCAGGGCAGGAGGCTCCACGGGAGTATTGCCAGATCAGGATGCCAGTCTGGGTTGAGGATGGCGATCGGTATCTGCTGGCCCTGCCAGCACATGATTTGCGGATCTCCTGTTCGATACATTTTCGCCACAAAGCCATCCGGTATCAGGCCTGCCATATCCGGATGGATGCAAAAACCTATCTGCATGAGATTGCTCCTGCCCGGACCTTTGGTTTTACAGGTGATATTGAGGTGTTGCGCAGGCGCGGGCTTGCCCAGGGTGGTGACTATGATACGGTGCTTGTGTATGATGAAAACGGGCCAATCAGTCCGGATATTCACTTCGAGGATGAGTGTGTCAGGCACAAGGTTTTGGACATTATGGGAGACCTGGCTCTTCTTGGACATCCTTTGCGGGCGCATGTGATCGGTCACAAGACAGGACACGCCCTTGATGTTGAATTTGTCCGGAGGCTGGCCGCTGAAATGATAACCGTGTCCGACACTGACACGCTTGAGCGCGACCGCGAATTTGCCAGTTTTTGCGAAAGGATGAATCTGTGAAGGCGTGGTTTCTGGCCGTGTGTGCAACAGGTGTCTGCGCAGTCTGCCTGGTCTGTGCCTCCCGGCGTGACGAAAAATTTGAAGTCCGGGTAGATGCGGCGAAACTGACGGTTGAACTGGCGGCTGATCCGGACAGCCGGGCCCGTGGGTTGATGCATCGCACAGATCTTGAGCAGGATGCGGGGATGCTTTTTGTGTTTGAGTATTCGGCTGAATGGGGATTCTGGATGAAAAACACCTTCATTCCGCTTTCGATAGCTTTTATACGGGAAGACAGGACGATCCTCAACATCGAGGATATGTATCCTCATGACACGAGTCTCGTGATGCCCAAGGGACCGGTTCGGTATGCACTCGAGGTCAACAAAGGCTGGTTCGCGGCCCACTCTATCCGGGCCGGGGCACGGGTGATGTTTTCCAGCAATCTCAGCCGTGCCATCAGGATCAGCCCATGAAAGCGTGCCTGCTGCTGCTCGTTTTCATGGCTTCGTGCGGGACTGTCCGTGAGTTTCACTTGCAACGAGGCGACGAAAAGGCCCCGATTACGGTTTCCCTCGGGCCTGCGGTTGTTTCGGGGGGACTTTTTTTTGTGTATCTGCCGGATGTCGAGGCCCATACGGTTTCCGTCGCAGGTTCATTCAACGGCTGGAGACCGGCCGAATTTTTTTTGACGAATACTTCGGGATCGCCTCTGTGGAGCGGGTTTCTCCCCCTGACACATCGGGAGAGTGTGCAATTTTGCTACTTCATAAACGGCCGCTTGAGGAGGGCCGATCCGGTGCTTGGATCGACAACGGATGAAGACGGGCAGGTCTATTCCACCATTGTTGTGAAGCCAGTTACCAACGGATAATCGAGGCACCCCAGGTCAGTCCGGCGCCAAAGCCTACGGTAACAATAATGTCTCCTCGTTTGAGCATCTGTGCACGATTGAGCTCGTCAAGGACAATAGGGATTGAGGCCGAGGATGTATTGCCAAACCGGTCGAGATTGGTGCGGATCACGCCCTCCGGGAGACCAAGTTTTTTGGCAGCCGAATCGATGATGCGGATATTCGCCTGGTGCGGGATAAAGTGCTGCACATCGGCAATGGTCAATCCGCTCTCACGGAGGACCGCATGCACGGATTCGGTGATGGCGCTGATGGCGAACTTGTAGACAGCCGGTCCGTCCATGCGGAGAAACTGCCCGCGTGAGGACAGGGTTGTTTCGGAAAATGGTTTACGGGATCCCCCTTCGGGGACGATCAGCATGTTTGATCCGCTTCCGTCCGCATGCAGATCAAAGGAGATGACGTTGCTGCCGCCGTTGGCTGGCCCCGCTTCAAGAAGCATGGCCCCGGCCCCATCCCCAAAGAGAATGCAGGTGGATCTGTCAGTCCAATCGAGAAAATGCGAGAGGGTGTCAACACACACCATGAGTATTTTCCGGTACATACCGCTTCGAATCCAGGCGGTCGCAGCCGAGAGGGCGTAGACAAATCCGGTACAGGCAGCGGACATGTCAACGCAGGGAACATGCCCCAAGCCAAGGCGATGCCCGATGAGGGAGGATACCGAGGGAAATAGGGGGTGATCAGGAGTGGTGGTTGCCACCAGAATAAAATCGACACCATGCAGTGAGCCGGGAACCGCCTGTTCCAGCGATGTGCAGGCAGCGTAGGCAAGATCGGATGCTGATTCTCCGGGTGAACAGACATGTCGTTCGCGGATTCCGGTTCGCTCGCGGATCCACTCGTCCGAGGTCTCGACAAGTTGTTCAAGATCATGATTGGTCAGTATCCGTGAAGGGACGGCACTGCCGGTGGCAGAAATACGTACGGTCTGGATGGCAGGCTCCTTGTCATCACCGCAGGTTCCAGCGGATGCAGAGTATCAAATAAATGTAGCATAGTTTGCCATAAAAACAAGACGTTACAGGGAAGCCATCCGAAGTATATTGTTATCAGGTCACCTTGGGAGTTGAGCGGTATGGGGATTCATGAGCGGTACAGGCCGGAAAAAAAAAGCACCCCGGCGGCGATTGCGCTGAGGCTTGTTGTTGCGGCCCTGATTGTATCCGCCTGCATCAGGCTGTTTTTGTTTGAGACCGTTGTCCTCAGGGGCCCCGAGATGTTGCCCGGAGCGGCGCGGGGTGACGTGCTTCTCCTCAACCGTTTTGCAACTGGAATCCGTCTGCCTTTGTTCAACAATGTCAGTCTCTTTGGTTTTTATACACCTGAGACAGGCGACCTCGCCGTGATCAAGCACCCCTGGCGGGCCTGGAGCGGGGTGGCCGAGTTTTTTGATACCTGCACAGCATCACTCTTTGGGCTGACGGGCAATGGCGAACTCCGTCTTGTCCGTGTTATGGCGCGCGAGGGACAAAAAATCAGGATCGATGCATCCGGGATTGTACATGTCGGGGGCACAAAGCTTGACCGGCAGAAATCGGGCACTCTTTCGCTTCATAACAGGGCTGCCGGTGGTGATGAGATACTTCGCCGGCAAATAGTACGGCGAATGCTGGTATCCGAAGACAGCATCAAGGGCAAGCCGATGCCGGATCTGACTCTCCCTCTCTGGCGTGAAGGCAAATGGGAAGTGGCGCAGAGTGAGGGCGAAAGTGCTGATTCTTCAATGCGGACCTTTCCCCTGCCGGTTACAAATGATGCGCAGGCGGCAACGTGGGCACGTCGCTGGCTGGCCAATACGGTTCTCCAGTCGGATGATGCGACCGTGGCTTTGCTTCATGAACGGGACAACGGGACAGGACCTGCGCTTGTTCGTGATGCCAGCGGAAACCTCTGGTTCCGGCTGGATGACAGCACCCTCGAACCATTGATCAGAATTGAATCCGGCCTGGCCTGGCTTGTCGTCCCCAGGGGGATGATCTTTGTCCTCAACGACATGAGGGATGCGCTTGACGACAGCCGGACCTGGGGGCCGGTGTATGAAAAAACGATTACAGGAATCCCCATGCTCCGCATCTGGCCCATGGGGCGGTTTGACTCGCTTGACTGAGCCGGTTCGTCCTTCGGTCTATGTCCATATTCCCTTTTGCAGGCGGCGCTGTCCGTATTGCGCTTTTGTCTCGACTGTTCCGGAAGCGGGGCAGACGGAACGCTATCTTGCAGCGCTGGCAAAAGAGTTGAGGCTACGAGCGGGGATGATCCCGCCTGGCGGAGCAGAGACCATTTATGTTGGCGGCGGCACGCCGACCCTTCCGGGTGAAGAATGGCTGAAGGAATGTCTCGCTCTGATACGGCGGCATGCATACGGACCATCAACCTGTGAATGGAGTGTCGAGAGCCTGCCGGGATGTATCACTCCTGCGCTGGCCGGGGTTTGTGCGGATTCGGGCGTCACCAGGGTGACGCTGGGTGTTCAGAGTCTTGACCCCGAAGTATTGGCCGGAATAGGGAGATCCGACCAGCTTGCTGCCTTCTGGAAATCGGTTGGGATACTTCGGGCTGCCGGAATTGAAGCAATTGGCGCAGACCTGATTCTTGGCTTGCCCGGGGAACGGATCGACCGGTTCAGGAATGGGGTTGAACGGATCATTGATGCCGGAATTCCCCACATCTCGGCGTATATGCTCTACCTTGAGACGGGTTCACCCTGGGCTGGACGCCAGCGGGAAGCGCCGGACTGGATGGTTCGCCGGTTGTATACTGCCCTTGCCCAGCGACTTGCCCGTGCGGGGTATCAGCAGTATGAGGTATCAAATTTTGCACTGCCAGGGTTTTCCTGCCGGCATAATCTGGGGACATGGGGGGGGCGCGACCTTGCTGGGTTTGGCCTTGCGGCGGTGGGAACAGTCTCCGATGGCCATGGTGTCCGGGTTCGGCGCCAGAATACGCTGGATCTCTTGCAATACCTCGAGGACCCCCTCTCGGGATACGCCGAGGAATACCTGAGCCCGTCCGATCTGTACAATGAACACCTGATGCTCGGGCTACGAAGCCAGATCGGGCTCCGGCTCGACTGCGGCTTTGCCGAGCGCTACGGCCAGTCGTCCGCAGGACTGCGTGACCGGCTGGAAGAATTTTTCCGGGCGGGGTTGCTGCGTAAAACCGCCGACCGCTGGCAAACGACCCGGAGGGGTACGCTCTGGCTTGATTCGATCCTGGTGGAGCTTTTCTGCAAGTGAAAAATTTGACCGGGGCAGCGGATTTTCGTAGCTTAAAAAGAGGTAAACATTTGTTAATACACAACAGGACGCAAGGAGGCCGCGATGTCTGACGGGAACGATATTCAGGAAGCTGCAACAGAAGTCCTCGATCAGGATACTCCGGCGTCCGGGGCTCCTGATGAGGCAGAACTCTTGAGAGCCGAAAACGGGCAACTCAAGGCCAGGCTGGCCGAGCTTGAGCGGCAGTGTGAAGAGCTTAAAAAAGAAGACAAGTATCGCATGGCCGAGTTTGACAACTTCAGGCGACGAACCAGGGCTGAACAGGAGGAGCTCCGCAAAACGGCCGCCAAGGCCCTGTTGATTGAGCTGCTCGACATTGAGGACGGGTTTGCCAGCGCTGTAGACGGAAGTGAGACAGCCGATTTTGCGGCCTGGAAAGAGGGTGTCATGATGATTGCCCGAAAATTCAGGAGTCTTCTCGAGAAGCATGGTGTTCAGCCGATCGAGGCCCTGGGGAGCGAGTTTGACCCCGGATTGCATGAAGCCCTCTTTGTTGTTGATGAGGGGGAGCACGAGGGGCAGCAGGTTGCCCAGGTGATGCAGCGCGGATACCTCCTCCACGACAAGGTATTGAGGCTGGCCAAGGTCAAGGTGGCACGCGGGCAAGGTTCGTCCGGGGCCGCCGAGGCTGAGGGCTGACAGGAAAACAACTGGGACCGGTGCCTGGCACCGGTGGATACGCTAATTGCAAGAGGTGACAGATATGGGCAAGATTATCGGAATCGATTTAGGGACAACCAATTCGTGTGTGGCGGTCATGGAAGGCGGTGCGCCTGTGGTGATTGCCAACAGCGAAGGTCAACGAACGACTCCTTCAATCGTCGCGTTTACCGAAAAGGGTGAGCAGCTTGTCGGGCAGCAGGCCAAAAACCAGGCGGTTGTCAACCCGGGAAACACTGTTCGGTCCATCAAACGCTTTATGGGTCGCCGCTATGTCGAGGTAGGCAGTGAGGTCCGCTATGTCTCGTATGACGTCAAGGGGGGATCGAATGACGAGGTGCGGGTTACGACCCGCGAAGGGGAGTTTACTCCGCCCGAGATTTCCGCACGCGTACTGATGAAGATGAAGCAGACTGCCGAGGAGTACCTCGGGACCAAGGTTGACAGCGCTGTGATTACCGTGCCGGCATATTTTAATGATGCGCAGCGGCAGGCAACCAAGGATGCCGGTAAAATCGCCGGGCTCAAGGTTGAGCGTATCGTCAATGAACCGACGGCGGCGGCCTTGGCATATGGCCTTGACAAGAAAAAGGACGAAAAGATCGCGGTGTATGACCTTGGCGGCGGGACCTTTGATATTTCCATCCTTGAACTCGGGGACGGCGTTTTTGAGGTAAAATCGACCAATGGCGATACACATCTGGGTGGCGATGATTTCGATCAGCGCCTTGTCGAGTGGATGGTGACTGAATTCAAGAAAGAAAAGGGAGTTGATCTTTCGAAAGACAAGGTTGCCATGCAGCGTCTGCGTGACGAAGCCGAAAAAACGAAGATCCAGCTTTCTGGAAGCCAGTCGGTCGATATCAGTGTCCCCTTTATCACGGCCGTGGACAACGTGCCCATGCACTTCAACATTTCGCTGTCAAGGGCCAAGTTCGAGCAGATGGTGGCGGATCTTGTGGAGAAGACCCGGATTCCCTGTGAAAATGCCTTGAGGGATGCCGGCCTGAAAGCCTCGGATATTGATGAGGTCATCCTGGTGGGTGGTTCGACCCGGATTCCCGCTGTCCAGGAAATGGTCCGCAGGATTTTCGGCAAGGAGCCGAACAAGGGTGTCAATCCGGATGAGGTAGTTGCTGTCGGGGCAGCCATCCAGGGCGGAATTCTGGCAGGTGATGTCAAGGATGTCCTACTGCTTGACGTGACACCGCTGTCCCTCGGTATCGAGACCCTTGGGGGCGTTATGACTTCCCTTATCCCCCGGAACACCACCATCCCGACAAAGAAGAGTCAGATCTTCTCGACAGCCGCCGACAATCAGCCTGCTGTTTCGATTCATGTGCTGCAGGGCGAGCGGGAATTTGCCAAGGATAACCGGACACTCGGTCGCTTTGAACTTGAGGGCATTCCTCCTGCACCACGTGGTGTCCCGCAGATTGAGGTATCTTTCGATATTGATGAAAACGGGATCGTCCATGTGAGTGCCAAGGATCTCGGGACCGGCAAGGAGCAGAAGATCCGTATCGAAAGCTCCAGTGGCCTGTCTGAATCCGAGATCGACCGCATGGTCAAGGACGCCGAGCTGCACGCTGAAGAGGATAAGAAAAAGCGTGAAGCTGCCGAAAGCCGAAACAAGCTGGACAGCCTTATCTATGAAGCCGAAAAGAGCCTGCGTGAGCATGGCGACAAGCTGGCTGACGGGGACAAGACGAATCTCCAGAAGGAGATTGACGCGGCGAAGGCTGTTCTTGACAGCGGTGATGAGGCCAAGCTCAAGGCTGCCCTTGAGTCGTTGACCCAGGCTGCACACAAGCTTGCAGAGATTGTCTACAAGGAAGCTGCAGCGAAGGAACAGGCCTCAGGCGGGGCTGCCCCCGGGAATGATGCCGGATCAGGGGCAGGTGCGTCAAAGCCGGCTGATAATGTCATGGATGCCGATTTTGAAGTTGTGGATGACGACAAGAAAAAATGATCAGACCGTGGCATGACAGGATATGTTCCTGTCATGCCTCTGGTTCATGATGGAGTGTACGATGGCTTCTGGAAAGCGCGATTATTACGAAATTTTGGGTGTGGGCAAGTCTGCGGGCAAGGAAGATATCAAAAAGGCCTACCGCAAACTGGCGATGCAGTATCATCCTGATCGTAATCGCGACAATCCCGAGGCGCTTGAGAAGTTCAAGGAAGCAACTGAGGCGTATGAGGTTCTCTCCAGTGACGAAAAGCGTTCGACGTATGACCGGTTTGGCCACGAGGGGCTGAATGCGTCAGGAGGGGCGGGCGGTTTCGATCCCCGCAACTTCTCCGGATTCGAGGACATTTTCGGAAACTTCGGTCCGTTTTCTGATTTTTTTGACGGAATTTTTGGCGGGGGACGCCGTGGTGGACGGAGTACATCCGGTGCCCGGCATGGACAGGACCTCCGCTATGACCTTGAAGTCACCCTTGAGGAAGCGGCGTTTGGAGTACAGAAGCGGATTGAGATTCCCCGTCGTGAGGCGTGCGAGGAGTGCAAGGGCAGCGGCGCCGCATCCGGGAGCCAGTCCGAGACCTGCCCGGACTGTGGCGGCAGTGGGCAGATTCGGCGCAGTCAGGGATTTTTCAGTATCAGCACAACCTGCCCCCGCTGCCATGGCGAAGGGCGGATCGTTCAAAATCCCTGCCAGTCCTGTCGCGGGTCTGGGCAGGTCAAACGGACACGCACCATTCAGGTTCGCATTCCGGCAGGGGTGAGTGATGAAGCCCATCTCAAGATGACCGGGGAGGGAGAAGCGGGAACCCGGGGCGGGTACAATGGCGATCTGTACATTGTGATTCATATTCAGCCGCATCGCTGGTTTGAGCGACATGACGATGATCTTGTCTGCGAGGTTCCGATTTCCATCGCCCAGGCAGCACTGGGGGCCGAGATCACGGTTCCAACACTTGATTCCAAGCGGGTCAAACTGAAGATTCCTTCCGGGACACAAAACGATACGATCCTCAGGGTGAGGGGGCAGGGTGTGCCCAGGGTCAACAGCAGCAGCCGGGGCGATCTTCTGGTCAAAATAATAGTGCAGATTCCTGATTCCCTGTCAGGCAAGCAAAAACAGATTCTCAAGGACTATGCTGCCGCGAGCAATGATACCGACTCCCCGCAGCCCAGCGACCTGTTCGCCAGACGCAAGGCCAGATATTAGCTTTCGTCTGGTACTTCGGGTTGCGTTAATCGGATTGCTGGAGGATGGCCATGACCAGGGTGCGGATAGGCGTTGTCGGTGTCGGCCATATGGGGCAATACCATGCCAACATTCTTGCCGGCCTGGATGGGGTCGATTTTGTCGGAGTCTATGATGCCAGCCGCGAACGGGCACACGAGATCTCGGCCAGACTGGGTGTCAAGGCATGGGATGACCTGGACCGGCTGTTTTCAAAGGTGGATGCGGTGTGTGTTGCCGTGCCAACAAATCTCCATTACAAAATAGCAAGTCGTGCGCTTGCGGCCGGTGTGCATGTCCTGGTGGAAAAGCCGATGACCCGGACGGTGCGCTATGCGGAGCGACTTGTTGCCCTGGCCAAAGAAAAACGCTTGATACTTCAAACCGGTCATGTTGAGCGTTTCAACGGGGCCATCAGGCAGATCGGCAATATCATACACGAGCCAAAACTGATTGAGGCCCGGCGCCTTGCGCCCTGGACTCCACGCATCAAGGATGTGGGAGTCGTGCTTGATCTGATGGTGCACGATGTTGATATCGTTTTGGGCATGATTCAATCCCCTGTCATCGCTGTCGATGCGGTCGGGACCTCGGTGTTTTCGCCATACGAGGATGCTGCAACGGCCATCCTGCAGTTCGAAAACGGGTGCGTTGCCAATCTTACAGCCAGCCGGATAACAAACGACAAGATCCGGACCCTCTCCATCTCCCAAAAGGATGCGTACATCTTTCTCGACTACAACCGTCAGGGGATTGACATCTACCGGCGGCTGAGTCAGGACTACAGTCTCAAGCAGGAAGAGATACGCTACACGGTTGAAACAACGGTTGAGAGGGTTTTTGTCCACAGCGTCAATCCCCTGCAGCAGGAACTGATGCATTTTTGTGATTGCGTTCGCGGCACGGCCACCCCTCTTGTGAGCGGTGAGAGTGATGTCAATACCCTGCGCCTGACCCGAAAGATTCTTGAGTGCATCAACCGGCATCTGCTCCAGGATGGGGAGTAGGCTTTGGAGCCGGGTCGCTGGCCGTACCCTGTCCGCATTGTTGTGCGCATATATTCCGGATGTTTTGCACTTGCTGCTGGTATCTGGTTTGTCATTATGTGTATCCGCAGTCTCTTGTCCGGCCGGAGCCTTGAAGGCGTCTGGGCGAGATTTGGCCGTGGGGCCAGCCTTTCCCGGGCACCAAAACATGCGGTCTGGCTACATGCGGTTTCGGCGGGGGAGGTTGCTGCGACAGCGATCATGATTCCGGTATTGCGCGCATCCCTGGGCAGCGATGTTCCAATTGTGCTTTCAACTGCCACGCACAGCGGAATGCAGATGGCTGAAAAAAGGCTTGGACAGGGTGTGACCCTGATCCATGCGCCCCTTGATCTTCCCCGTGTGACCCGGCGGTTTGTAGCCAGACTTGAGCCTGCCTTGCTTGCTGTTGCGGAGATTGAGATCTGGCCTAATCTTTTCAGGGCGGCGGTGCAGGGCGGGGTCCCGCTCATGGTGTACAATGCCAGGTTGCCTGACCGGGATTGGAAGCGGTATTCCAGGTTTCGCTGGATCTTTGCCCCCGTGCTTTCAGGCGTCAGGCTGATCGCTGCCCAGAGTGCCGAGGATGCGTCACGGTATTGTGATATTGGTGCTGCTACCGATCGGGTCCTTGTGGCCGGGAATATCAAGAATGACCAGGAATTTGTGACTGGAAAGAGCCTGTTCCCGGATTTTGGCCACCGTCCTGTGATCCTGCTGGCGTCATCCCATCCCGGGGAAGAGGAGATGCTGCTCGAATCCGTTGGGCGCGGCGGGGCCTGCCTGGTAATTGCTCCGCGCCATATTACCCGTGCAGACCGGATCGCCGGTATGGCGAGACGGGCCGGATTTTCGGTTGCGCTGCGATCCGGATGGGGAGACCATGAACGTATGGTTACGGAAGATGTGATGATACTCGATACATTTGGGGAGATGATGCAGGCTGCAGAGAGAGCCTGCTGTGTTGTCATGGGCGGCTCATTTTCAAAACGGGTTCAGGGACATAATCCGATGGAGGCCGCAGCATCAGGCCGGGCCGTCATCATGGGCCCCTGCATGGATAATTTCAGGGAGTCACGGGATGCCCTCGTTGCAGGAGGGGCTGCTGTTGTTGTCTCCGGGCAGATTCAGCTTGCCGGGGCGATACGGCACTGGTTGCAGCATCCCGGGGAGGCAGAAGCGGCCGGGCAGAGAGCCAGGGCGGTTCTTGAGAGCCTGCGCGGAGCATCCCGGCGCACGGCAGAACTGATGGCAAACCTCGCCTACGGCAGAAAAAAATTTGATTCTTGTCACCGGCGTGGGTAACTTATGGGCAACGTACGGGCGATTAGCTCAGTTGGTTAGAGTACTTGCTTGACATGCAAGGGGTCACTGGTTCAAATCCAGTATCGCCCACAGTCGTACACGAAACAGCGTTCATTACCGGGAACGACCCCGCCCCCTCCGCTCAAGGCCCTTGCAAGGGATCGGAGGTGCGGGGTTTTTCGCAGCATGTTTGGTCGGGCGCAGAATTGAGGCAGCTATGAGTTCCATTGAAGTCACACTCCCCGACGGAAGCACCCGTTCTGTTGAGAGGGGGACGTCCTGCCTTGAATTTGCCCGAACCATCGGGCGCAAGCTGGCAGAAGATGCACTGGCGGCTGAGGTTGACGGGGTTTTGCGGGATCTTGGATCGCCGCTCACTGAGTCTGCAACGGTCCGCTTCGTCATGTTTGAGAGTGATGCGGGGCGGGACATTTTCTGGCACTCGTCCTCACATGTCATGGCCCAGGCCGTCTGCCGTCTCTTTCCGGGAACCAGATACTCGATTGGACCGGCTATTGAAAATGGATTTTACTACGATTTTGACAGTGAGCACGTGTTTACCCCGGAAGATCTTGTCAGGATCGAGACCGAAATGGCCAGAATTGCATCCGAAAAGATCCCCTTTGTCCGCAGGGAACTGCCCCGTGACGAGGCAGTCGCTTTTTTTGCTGAACGTGGCAACACATACAAGACGGAGATTATCAGCGAGTTGCCCGAGGGTTCCATCATTTCGCTCTACGAGCAGGGGGATTTTGTAGACCTTTGTCGCGGGCCGCACGTGCCCCATACCGGGTATGTCAAGGCCGCCAAGCTGCTCTCGCTGGCGGGAGCGTACTGGCGCGGCGACCAGAAAAACCGCATGCTGCAGCGGATTTACGGGATTTCCTTTCCCTCGAAAAAGCAGCTTGACGAATGGGTGGTCCGTTTTGAGGAGGCCAAAAAGCGCGATCATCGCAGGATTGGGCGCGAGATGGATCTCTTTTCGTTTCAGGATGAAGGCCCGGGCTTCCCGTTTTGGCATCCCAATGGCACGATTGTGTTCAATGAGCTCGTGGACTATATCCGCGAGAAGAATACCGCACGCGGGTATGGCGAGGTCCGCACTCCCCCCATCCTCAACGAGTCTCTCTGGCATACCAGCGGGCATTGGGACAATTTCCACGAAAACATGTACTTTACCGAAATAGACAGCCAGGGTTTTGCAGTCAAGCCCATGAACTGCCCAGGCGGTCTATTGATCTACAAGAGCACCCTGCATTCGTACAGGGAGCTTCCGCTCAAAAACGCCGAACTGGGACTTGTGCACCGGCACGAGCTCTCCGGGGTATTGCATGGACTCTTCAGGGTGCGCAGCTTTACCCAGGATGACGCGCATATTTTCTGCACTCCCGAGCAGATTCGCGAGCAGGTGCTGGATACCATTCGCTATACGACCGAGGTCTACCGGGATTTTGGATTCCAGGATATCGCGATATTTATCGCAACCCGCCCTGAAAAATCCATCGGTTCGGACGAGGACTGGAATCTTGCGACGGATGCCCTGACAGGTGCCATGGCTGATGTGGGGATGGAATACAAGATCAAAAAGGGAGAAGGTGCGTTTTACGGCCCAAAGATCGAGTTTAACATCAAGGACAGTCTCGGACGCAACTGGCAGTGCGGAACAATCCAGGTGGATTTTTCCATGCCGGCCAGATTCGGGATCTGTTATCGGGGCAGCGACGGCAAGGATCACACTCCGGTCATGCTGCACAGGGCTATCTTTGGCTCGCTTGAACGCTTTATCGGGATCATTACCGAGCATTTTGCGGGCAAGTTCCCGCTCTGGATTGCGCCGGTTCAGGCAATCGTGCTGTCCATAAACGATACTGCCCGGGAGTGGACGGGTGCCGTGACAGAAAAGCTCAGGCAGGCCGGAGTTCGTGCCGAAAAGGATGATTCAAGTGACAGTCTGGGGAACAAGATCAGGCTTGCAAGGAACCGCCGGATTCCCTATATTTTCATAATTGGCGACAAGGAGCGGGAGACCGCGACTGTTTCCTGGAAGACGTATCACGATGACAATGCCGGTGGCGTTCCGGTTGAAGAGGCTGTTCCGGTTATTGTCAATGCGATACGAGGGCGTTCACTTGAACTGCCAAAGATAACTGGGGGGTAATGAAGTACCTGGATGGTTAACGATCGCGCGCAGGAAAGACGAATTAATGCCATGATCAGAGTCCCCGAGGTTCGCCTCATTGGACCTGAGGGGGATCAGCTTGGGGTAGTTGCGGTGCAGGCTGCATTGCAGCAGGCACAGGATGCTGGTCTGGATCTGGTTGAGATCTCGCCGACGGCAAAGCCGCCGGTTTGCAAGATCATGGACTACGGGAAGTTCCGCTTTGAAGAAGAAAAGCGGATAAAGGATTCTCGCAAGCGTCAAAAGATCATCAAGATCAAGGAAATCAAGTTCAGGCCCATCACGGATGAGCACGATTTTGACTACAAGGTCAAAAACGGAATCAAGTTTCTTGAGCGTGGTGACAAGGTCAAGTTTACCGTTCGGTTCCGCGGCCGTGAGATGGCTCATGAAGAGCTTGGTATGCGGGTGATCGAAAAGGTGCGCGAGATCGTGCAGCAAAACATAGCCGTCATCGAGGAGAAGAAGGCGGCATTTGAAGGTCGAAATCTCATCATGATTATGGCCCCGGCGAAAAAGACCGCGAAGCGGCCCGTATCCGGCGACACGGACGATGACGAAGAGGACGTCATTGAGGTGATCGAGGAGGATGCGGAACCGGAGTCTGATGATGAGGACGAGGGTTGAGTTTTCAGCCCAATACATTACTGGAGGAAGTACATGCCCAAGATCAAAACAAAACGAGGGGCAGCCAAGCGCTTTAAGGTTACGGCCGGTGGCAAGATCAAGCGCAAGAAGGCTTTCAAAAACCACATCCTGACCAAGAAGTCAACCAAGCGCAAGCGCAATCTGCGCCAGGGATGCTATGTGACGGACGGCGATTACAGCAAGGTCCGCGCAATGATCCCCTATCTCTGATCGATTTCATCCATAACGCACAAGGAGCAGATTCATGCCTCGTTCCATACCTCATTCCGCACGTACCCGCAGGCGCAAGCACCTGCGGCAGTTGACCAAGGGTTTCTTTGGAACCGCCAGCCGTGGTTTCAAAAAGGCCCGCACTTCGATGATGCGCGCCCTGCGCTTTGCCTATCGTGACCGTCGGGCCCGCAAGCGCGAAATGCGTTCACTCTGGATTGTCCGGATCAATGCTGCCTGCCGCATTTGCGGAGGAAGTTACAGCAGATTCATCGGTGCCATGAAAAAGAGCAATATTGTCCTTGACCGCAAGGTCCTTGCCCACATTGCTGCCACCGATATTGAAACGTTTAAGTCAATCTACCAGCAGGCCGGTATTCGCTGAGCCCCGGTCTGGCGGTTTATCAGGACAAAGGAGCGGCAGCGATGCCGCTCCTTTGTCATTATACGTACCAGCAGGAACGCCAGACCGTGCACGCAGGAACGTCTGGTGACAAGAATGCTCCTGGAGGAGACAGGATGGATACGGTATCCCTGATGTCAGGCAGTTTCAGGGCCTCGCCCGCGAAAGGGAGCGGGCCCATGGTGCGGGTTGCTGTTGTCTGTGCGGCGTGCCTGTGCATGCTGGTTTTTGCCGCTTCCCTTGAAGCTGCCCGAATGCATCATCTGCACACCGGGGACATGCTGGACATGAATGATGTTGCCCTGCGGACCGGCTTGACTTCAAGCATTACCTCAAGCGGCGAATACCGGCACTGGTTACAAGAAGTCATTTATGGAATTTCAGATGATGTAAATTTTATCCTTGGCGTCCCTCTCGTTTCACTTGGCGGGATAGACAACTCGCTTATCCTGGGTGATATGGATTTTCAGGTCCAGGCCAGGCTCGCACAATGGGAGACAGAGAATGCCACCATGTTGTCGTCGGTCTGGCTTCTCGTGGGCTGGCGGGCAGGGCTGGGGGTCGAGAGCGGTGAGGGCAAGACAAACCCCGAAAGTGGGCTTTTGCAGACCTATGCGCCCTGGGCAACAGGGAGGAGCTCCTTCTGGCTGGGGGGAGGATACTCTTTTCCGTTGGCGGGTCTGGCGGGCCATGTTAACTTCACTTACTGGAGCGAGACTGGACGAAGCGGTGACCCGCTTGAGTTTGTTCTCAGGGATGACCACATTGAATTGGGTGGTTCGCTCGAATACACGTTTGAGATCGAGCCGGAAATATTCGGGAGTCCGGTCAATATCGGCATCAGGCCGTTGTACGAAATGGTGCTCAGGTTTGCGTGGGACGAGTCATCCTCGATGCCGTCACGGCTTGAAAACACATTTGGAATCTGGCTGCGTATCGGCCCGGTATTCCGGCTGATGGGCGGAATGAATTTTCCGGTAGCCCTTGAGTCGCCCCGGTATCTTAAACGGGAGTACTTTTTCAGTATCACTGCGGTTTTCCGGTAGTCTTGAGCTGGTTCAGGAGGAACAGATGCAGCAACATATTGATGAGCTTGTCAGCAAGGGAATTGAAGAAATCGGCAAGGCGGCAGGCCTGCGGGAGCTCGAGGCCCTGCGCGTGCAGTTTTTTGGAAAAAAGGGAGCCCTGGCTGATCTCCAAAAAATGCTGGGAAGTCTCTCCCCTGATGAAAAGCCCGCATTCGGTGCCAGGCTCAACCAGGCCAGAACGAGCCTCGGTGAAGCGCTTGAAAGCAGGACAGCACATCTTTCCGAGGCAGCGCTTGAAGCGCAGCTTGCCGAAGAGATGATCGATGTTTCCCTGCCAGGCAGGGAACAGGGTTGCGGCGGGCTGCACCCGGTCTCTGATGTATCGCGCCAGATCTTCAGGATTTTTGAGAGCATGGGCTTTACAGTGCTTGATGGCCCCGAACTTGAGGAAGAATATTACAACTTTGATGCACTCAACATCCCGCCCCACCATCCTGCACGTGAAGACCAGGATTCGTTTTATGTGGGTGAGGGGCGCCTTCTGCGGACACAGACTTCGCCGATGCAGATCAGGACCTTTGAACGCTTCAAGCCCCCCGTGGCAGCAATTTCACCCGGAAAGTGTTTCAGGCGGGATGCCGTGGATGCCACACATCTGCATACGTTTCACCAGGTCGAAGGGTTTC
>JAKPMW010000239.1 GCA_029548715.1 Spirochaetota bacterium
TCCCTCGACAAATGGCTGGCCCTCAAACCGGCGGCACTGACCTTCCATCTTGAAGCCGAGCCCGATGCCGCCCCCCTCGTCGCCCGGATCAAGGCCGCCGGGGTGCGGGCTTTTCTCTCCATCAAACCGGCGACTCCGGTATCCGCCCTCGCGCCATTTCTGGCCGGGCTTGACGGCGTGCTGCTCATGCTGGTCGAGCCGGGCTTTGGCGGACAAGCCATGCTCCCCGAGACGGTAGCCAAGATCAGCCAGCTTCGTGCCATGGCACCAGCTCTCGAGATACAGATTGACGGCGGTATCAAAAAGGACAACTACAGGGACCTTGTCGCCCTGGGGGCCAACAATCTGGTCATAGGAAGCGGAATCTTCGCCTACAGCGATTATGCGGCTGCCATCGCCGAATTCCGGAAATGAGGAACCATGAGCGAGAACCGTTTTTTCAAGGTCTATGATGCAAACGACGTTGCAGTCAGCGCCCTCCTTCTGCGGCGCGGTGAACTCGTCTTTACCATCGGCGAAAAGCACAGCTTCTCGCTTCGCGGTGAAAACATCATCTTCGGTGCCGCCGAGGTTCTCTACGGACTCGAGCACAACACGCTTGACACCCGGATGATCAGCGTTCATGCCAGGGAAGGCTCGGACATCACAAAAATCCCCAATGCCAACCTGAAAAAATTCATCACCCTCTACAACATCGGCTTCAACATCACCCGGGTGATTGCCCGGGCCGTGCAAAAATCCAACGATGTTATCGGACAGCTCAACGACCGCTTCATCAAGGAAAACAATCTCTCCAAGCGCCATTACATCACCTACTACAACATGATCCGGGTCATGGGGACCGAAGCCCAGCGCAGGGGCCACCCGCGTCTCGAAGCCTTTATCAAGCTCAAGGAGCAATCCCTTGCCTATCGCAAGGGCCGGCTCTTTACCCAAAGCCGCAAGGAGATCCAGTCCATCGAGGGACGCAGGATCGACGAGTTCAAGACCGAGTTCCCGAAGGAGGCCGTGATCTGCAAGCAAAACGACCCGGCCGACAACCTCTTCGTTCTTAACCGGGGCCAGATCAGGGTCATGCTGGGCAGCGAGGAAGTCGCACTGATTGATAAACCGGGAACAATCTTCGGCGAGATGTCGCTCTTCCTCAACGAGCCACGCAGCGCAACCCTGATCGCCGCCAGCGACGCCCTGGTCACCGTCATCGGGCGCGAGAGCCTGCAGGCCGTCTCAAGCCGCATGCCCGACTTTTTCATGCGCATCTCGACAACCCTCTGGACCCGGTTCAAGACAAACATGGAAATGATCCGCGAACTCGAGCAGGTCAAGCCCGACCGCGCCCGCAAGGAACTGGTCAACCTGCAAAAGGAAATCGAGGAACTCATGCGCAGCGAACGAATTTTCTGGCTGCGAGAATATTCGGAAGAGATCCAGAATGCCCTTTGAAATCCCCCCGTATATCATCCAGAACAAAAAACGGATACCATATATCGCAGGCGGAATCCTGGGCCTGCTGCTTGTGATCATCCTTGCAAGCAGCGGCTCCGGAGAACATGATCCCTCTCTCGACGAACAGCCATCCCTCAAGCCTGTCACTATCGACGGGGGGACTCGCTGGCTCTTTTCATGGAAAGACGAGTCCAGGGCAGCCCATGACGTACTTCTTCTCGGAAACTTTGTTTCACAGGGCGAACCCGTGACCCGGGTGCAGATGTACGACGATAACGGCGACGGCGTCTGGCGCTGCGTTGTTCCGCTTGATCCCGGACAGTACGCCTTCAAATTTCTCGTCAACAAAAACCTTCTGGTTTCCCCGACACACGTTGATGTCCTTGAGCGAACCATGAACGGCGCGGGGCAGGTTTTTGTCCCCAACCCTGACGCCCCCTGGGTTGCCGAGATCCAGCCTGCCGACGAAAGTACGACATCAAGCTTTTCCAATATCACGTTTCGTCTGGCCGGCAATCTCAACACCCTCAACATGGGAGACGTCCGGGTTTCGCTCAACGGCAAGCCGCTGGCGGTCTCGGTGGACCGCGAACAGGCCCGCTTTACCGCCCGGATCAGCGACCCTGCGGAGGGCCAGTACCTCCTGCAGGTCTCCGGACAGGATACCGCCGGAAACGCGATCCTCGAATATCAGTCCATCTTTTTTTACTACAGACGCCGCATCTCGCAGATTGCATCAACCGGGCTGGACGGGGCGCTGGCCTATCGTGTCCTCCTGCCAGCCTTCAGCACCAACCAGGAGAGTGGTCTTGCATCTCTCATCTCCCGCCTCGACTACCTCAACGACGGCAAGGGCGACAAGGGCACCAGTCTGGGAGTACGCCTTCTCGTGCTCTACGGAATCCTCCCCTCCAGCGATCCCTGGGGAAGCGAGAGCACAAGCTTTGAACGCACGCAGCGCGGATACGGCGACCGGGCCCTGCTGGGCGTCCTGGCCAGCGAATGCCGCAAGCGCGGAATCCGCCTGATCATGCACCTCAACCTGGCCTACATCTCGAACCAGCATGAATTCTTCCAGGAAACCTACGGCAATCCGGGATCAAAGCGCTGGGACTGGTTCTTCTTCCTCAACGACACAGGAACACGCTATCTGGGCTATGCCGATGATCCATCGCTTCCCCGGCTCAACACCTCAAGCGAAGGTGCCGCCACCTATCTGCTCGACATCGTTCGCAACTGGGCTGCCAGCGGGATAGACGGTTTCCTCTTTGAGCACGCCGACCTGCTTCCCTCCGGCTGGTGGCTCAAGGTCCGCGAAGCGGCTCTCGGCGGAAGCGGAAAGGACGATTTTCTCCTGGCCGGGTCCTGCCATGGAAGCGGCGATTACGTCAACCAGCTTTTCCAGGGTGGAAAATTCACCATGGCCGAATCCCTCAACCATGCCACAGAACTGGCCCTGGCATTTGCCGGCGAACGACCCGAAGGAATCTCGGTCGGCCTGGGAAACTGGGAGGCGGCCATCCCCCGCGGGGGCGCATTTCTTCGCCCGACGGCCAACAGGGAGATGCCGCGCCTGGCAAGCATGTATGGTGACGAAATGCGCAGCCGGGCAGCCCT
>JAKPMW010000257.1 GCA_029548715.1 Spirochaetota bacterium
CCGCCCACGATCCCGGCCGTCAGGCTGCGGATATCATGGATGTCCGCATCGGCATCATGCCGGCCGGCCGGCTGTTCAAGCGTCGTCATGCCCGCCAGCTCCCGCTCCTTGTGTCCGATCCCGTCCAGCAGGGGAAAGGCAGGCCGGGCCGGACTGGCCATCCTGAGGGGATCCGTCCCGCTGTCCAGTTCGTACTGGTCACTGATTCCGTCCCCGTCACTGTCGGGCAAGCGCGGGTTGGTGCGCAGGGCCAGCTCGACCGGATCGGGCACCCCGTCTCCGTCGGTGTCCGGCACACGTGCGGGCGCAGTCTGGCCAGTGAAGATCACCCCCTCGGTCAGCGTCTCGCGCCCCCAGAGAAGGCGCTCAAGATCCCGTTCGGAAAACCCGAGCGCCCGGTGCGAACAAATGGCGGCGTACGACGCCCGCTCACCGGGCCAGTAGACACTATACACTTTAAGCCCGTCCTTTTGCCTGAGCGTATGCCCGTAGTGTTCGTACTGGCGATGATGCCAGACCGGTTTGTCAAAATAGTTGTAATAGCCCTGCGGTTCATCCGCGGGCTGCTGGATGCTGATCCAGCGGCGCCAGACCGGATGGAAAAAGCGCGGGCTGTTATGGTGGTAAAACTTGGGATTGACCGACCAGACCTGCTCGCCAAAGGCCGGAATCCCGGCCGCCTTGTAGAGATTGAGCTGCATCGTCGTAATCGTATAGCAGTCTCCCCGGATTTTTTTGCCGGATGCAAGCCGGCGCACCTGGTAATTGAGCCAGCCGTACCCGTCCCAGCGCCGTTTTTTCCCGAAGTACTCCGTCTCGTACAGGTCACCCCTGTCGTACTCCCGCAGGGCATCGGCCAGGTCAGGACTGATGTTGCCACGAGCGGCTGTCCGCTGGAGATGGTCGATCGCCGCCCGGTACTCGAGATTGGAGGGGATGCGGCACCAGGCCTCAAGCTGTCCGGCCAGCCCGTGCAGGCTGAGGACCCGGGCCGGCCAGATGCGTTTGACCAGAGCCTGCATGAAGCGCAGACTCTCGATACTGTCCACAAATTCACGATAGTACGGAAGCGTCAGGACACGTGAGCGGGCGGCCCGTTCGGGGATGCCCCGGCTGCGTGCTGCCCAGTAGACCTTGGCGGCAAGCGGGGCCTGTTCGAGATCGAGCCGGACGCCCTGCCCCTTGTGCCAGGCGATGATCTCCCGATACAGTCCGAAGTGGGCCACGGCATCACTCCTCACCGCCGTGCGTACCGCTTCATCTCCGATCGAGTACATGTGATTATTGGCCAGCGCAAGCGCCATGGTGATCGTATCCCCGGGGCGAACAGCGCCCCGCTCGAGGAGCTGGACAAAGAGGTCAAGGGCATGATTGACTTGACGCCCCGAAAAGAGATCGGACTGGAGGATGCGTTCCAGACCGGCGCGATCAGGCGCGGCCAGACCGGCGACATAGCGGTCGATCGCCTGCCGGGCGCGTTCCTGCGCGGCCCGCTCGGGACGGATGACGGCCAGTTGCTGGTCGAGTCCGGCGGCAGCGGCCAGCCCTGCCAAACAGAGCCACAGCCCCAATGTCAGTACACATCGACGCATGCCCTGCCTCCCGTCACACGAATGATTCATGGTCTTTAAGATACGCTATACACCCGAATTGCCGCGGTGTCCAATTGTACATGCCTACGAGGTGTGCAGACACAGGAATTGTACTGTAGCATCAAGACGAGAGTATGCGAACATGGGCGGTGGTGCTGTCACCGCCAGACACTGTAAAACTTAATCTCAGAGACGATCCTTGAATTCCACCAGGGACAGGCCGGCCTGCTTCAATATGCTGCGAAAGGTCCCCTCCGGAATTTCCTTCTTGTGCATGGGCACAATCACGATGGCGCCCGCCCGGTTTTTGAACTTCCCGTGTGATCCGCGTTGTGAATGAAACTGGTATCCGCATTTCTCTAACACAGTGATAATTACCTTGGAAGAATAGAGTTCAGACATTCACTGGTTCCCGGCCGATCAGGAGTTTTCCGATGACAGGCATTTCAAGGTTCTCTCCCTCAAAATACAACTCGACCGCTTCAGCAAGGTTCCGGATCGCCTCATCGACTGTCTCGCCGAACGAGGAGACATTGACATTGATACACAGGGATACGTAATATCGGCCCTCTTGCCAAACAACGTACTCCATTTCTTTCATTGTCGCCTCCTGAGCAGAGCCACAAGTCCCATTTTCGCAATAAAAGCACGGTGGCAGATACCAAAGTATACTCTGCCGGCCGCTGCCCAGCAAGCCAGCACCCCGTCTTGATGATTCTGCCAGTGGTTGATTCTGTGTCCCTGATGCGGCACACCCCCATCAGACGCCCCGCTGTCCAAAGGCCCGACCAACAGCCAGGCCGATCAGCGCGCCAAGGGGTGCCCCGGCGATCACGTCCGAGGTCCAGTGAAAATCGCCGTCGATCATCGCCACCCCGGTCACAAGCGCTGTCCCCCACG
>JAKPMW010000260.1 GCA_029548715.1 Spirochaetota bacterium
GGAAGACCTGCGACACCTGGTTTGCCTGTCTGGGTCAAAATGGGAGTTCGTTTATGCGGGCCCTTGTCTTTGGTGACCGCTCGGGTCTGACCCGGGAAGAAAAGGAGGACTTTGCTGCAGCCGGGATTATCCATGTGATGGCGGTTTCGGGGATGCACATTGCCGTTGCCAGCGCGGTTTTTCTCGCGCTCCTGAGTCTGGCAGGGGTGGGAAGACGTCTGGCCTGGCCCCTGGTGTTTGTCCTGCTTCTCCTGTATGCAGGTCTCTGTGACTGGACGCCCTCTGTGATGAGGGCCGTCTGCATGCTCGGCCTGATGGGTCTGTGCGGCTATTTCCGCTCTTCGGTTCCGGTCCTGGATGTCCTGTTGCTCACCGGCCTGATCCTGTTCATCGAAGACAGGGATGTGATCCGCCAGCCCGGTTTTTTGCTTTCATTTTTTGCCACGGGCGGGATCATCCTCCTTGCGCGCCCCCTTTCGGGGGTTTTGCGCTGGCTGCGGGTTCCCGGCTGGCTGGCAACGACCCTGGGGGTTTCGCTTGCGGCACAGCTTGCGGTTGTTCCACTTTTAGCCATGTTTTTTGGCCGGATCTCGCTTGTCTCTCCTCTGGCAAACTGCGTTTTTGTTCCCGTGATCCTCTCTGTTCAGGCGCTTGGCATGGTTCTGCCGCTTGTTGCCTGGCTGGGCGCAGACGAATTTGTCCTGTCTTTTTTTGGAACAGTCCTCGACGCGTTGTTTGCGGCAATTCATGAGACAGCCAGTCTCCCCTGGGCTGTACTCGAGACCGGTGCGTTTCCCTGGTGGGGCGTCCTGGCGTATACTTGTCTGATACTCGCCGTCATCAAGGGGTCCGAATGTGTTGTCCATAAACGCCGAAAAGATCGAGGGCTTGCTCTCGCCGCGCAGGTTGCAGGCCTTCTTACGCGAACGGGGCCTGACGGCCAGGCATGGGCTGGGACAGAATTTTCTCGTCAGCCGGCAGGTGCTCGAACGGATTGTCGGCGCGGCGCAGGTCACACCCGGCGAAGATGTGCTTGAGATCGGACCCGGACTCGGCTTTCTCACGTATTTCCTGCTCCAGGCCGGTGCCCGGGTGCGGGCATACGAAACGGATGCCGGATTGGCGGACTGGCTCGAGGAGGCTTTTGGCGGGCAGAGGGATTTTTCACTTGTCCGCGGTGATTTTCTCCAGGCTGACTGCAGCATGTATAGCGGCGTGCAGGACGGGGCCGACCAGCCAGGTGATGGCGGGCAGGCTGTCAGGGGTCAGACTCCAATTGCATCTGCCCGAGTCATAGCGAATTTGCCCTACAGTATTACAACCCCGGTGTTTGAGCGGCTTTTTGCCCTTCCGGCCATTACTGAAATCATCGTCATGATTCAGAGGCAGGTTGCCGAGCGTGTTGTTGCACAACCGGGAACCAGGGAATACGGTGCGCTGACTCTTTTTGCCGGATTTCATGCCCGGCCTGAACTGCTCTTTCATGTCTCTCCGGGCAATTTTCATCCCGCACCCTCGGTGTATTCATCCGTCATCAGGCTGCGGATGCGGGAGACGAGACCTCTTGCCGGTGAGGCGGCCCTGCTCTTTTTCGCCCTGGTTCGGGCAGTCTTTTCGTCACGGCGCAAGGTCCTGCGCAACAGCCTGCGGGAGTCTCCGTTTTGCGGGCTTGATCCCGCCCAGGCTGACCGGCTGCTTGAGGCTTCAGGCATCAGCGGGGGGATCAGGGGCGAGCAGCTTGACATGGATGCCTTTGCCGGAATGGCCCTGGCCTGGGAGGCCAGTGATCTTCCCCGTCCCCGCCGGAAGCAGGGGAGAGCCCATGAAGCTGGGGATTGATCCCGCAGCCATTCACGCCCTTGCGGCCTGGTTTCGTGATCATGGGAGGCCTTATCATTTTCGCAGGCATCCGACACCCTACTCGGTCTGGATCCTTGAGGTGATGTCCCAGCAGACGCAGATTGCTCGGGCTGAGGAGCGTCACCGGCGCTGGCTTGAGCGTTTTCCCGACATCCGGACGCTGGCCGCTGCGGGCGAAGAAGAGGTATTGCGGGAGTGGGAAGGTCTCGGATATTACAGCCGGGCACGAAACATCCATCGTGCTGCCTGCCAGGTTATGGATGCCGGAGGAGAAATGCCGACAACCCGGGATGGTCTGCTTTCCCTTCCCGGAATCGGGGCCTATACAGCGGCCTCCATTGCCTCGATTGTCCATGGCGAGCCTGTCGCTGCGGTTGATGCCAATGTTCGCCGTGTCCTGCGCCGGGTGTTTGCCGCCCCTGATCTGGCTGATGGCCGGATAGAAACCTTGCTTGCAGGGGCGTTCGAACACGAACCGGCCGGGGTGATCAATGAGGCCCTGATGGAGCTTGGGGAGCAGCTCTGCCGCAAGACCCGCCCCCGCTGTCTTGAGTGTCCGCTGGCGGAGGGCTGTCTGGCCTGCAGGTCAGGCAGGACGGAACTTGAGCGGCAGAAACCGGGGAGCGGGCGCACCCGGCTCTCAATCGCGGTGGCCTGCCTGCGCTGCAGGGGGCGGTATCTGGTCGAGGAGGCTCCGCAGGGTGAACTCTGGGCTGGCCTCTGGCGGTTTCCCTGCCGCATCATCGGGCAGGAAGAGGATCCCGAGGCGGTGGTCCGGCAGCTTGGCGCAGAACGCGGGCTACGGCTTGGCTCGCTGCAGCCTCTCGGCGGGAAATATACCGGCGGGCATACGCGCTATAGCATTCACCTGCTTCCGTATTGCGGCAGCGCCCGGCGCGCTCTGCGCGCTGGGGGGGCCGGGGACTGGATTGATCCCCGGGAAGATGGGGGCCGGACCTTCCCGACGCTTTTCAGACGCCTTCTTGAGGCCCTCCCGGTAAAGGATCGCAAGGACTGAGGGAGCGTTCGTGCGTGCAGGATCCACTGTTCCGCCTGATACCTTGCCGGGGATGCGCAGCGGGTCGCCGACGGTTGGTTCTTTTTTTTGGCAATCCGATTGTTTGCCAAAAATCCGGCTCAGGGCATGACCCCCGGGAGAGGTGTGCTGAGCAGTTCCGCTTCGCCCGAGCGGATCACCACCGGGATCATGGCCGGGGTCGGGCGATGGGCCCCCTGGGGTAAAAACCGTGTTCCAAATATTGATGAATAGACTGTCTCGCCTGCCAGGGCAGAGCGCAGGGTGTCGGGTTCGGGACGGGCACTTTTGAGGGAGATGGAAACAAGCATGACGCTGTCATACGCCAGGGCTGCTTCAATGGTCATCTCACGGCCAAACCGGCTGTAATAAATATCCGAGATGCGGCGGGTGAGACTTGAGAGCCTGTCATGGATCGCCGTGGCCGGACAGGCCACGCCCTCGGCTTCGGGAAGCAGCCTGAATGAAGGATGCAGGGCCCGGCTGGTCGTGATCAGGGGAGCGGTGTTTCCGCTGGCCCTGATTGTGCGGATCAGGGCGGGCAGTGCAGCGGCCGGTTTGAGCAGGACAAGGGCTGTCCGCCCGCCGGGGCCAGGGAGCGCGGCATCCCTGGGAAGCACAGTAAGGAGCCCGGTCCTCTGTTCCCGCCCTGCCCAGGCGACCAGCTCGCGTGCGACCTCCTCCTCCCAGGGATGATCGCCCGGGACGACAAGGGCACCCCCGGGAGCGAGCTGGGAGATCAGTCGCCAGATGACACGTGCTTCTTCCAGCGGGTTGACGGCGTTCATGAAAAACCAGTCCCGGCGGGTGTTTCCGTCATCCGGAACATGGGTCAGTGAGATGACAGGAATCCGGGCCTCGCCGGAAAAGGGCAGCAGGACCGCGGAGAGCTGCCTGCTCCCGCTGATCAGGACGGAGGCACCAGTCTGGCGGATCTTCTCAAGGATGGCAGGTTGCAGCTCGGGGCCGGAGGCGGGCAGGTCAAGCGAGACAAGCCGGAGCGGGATTCCGCCCAGCCCATCCCGTGAGTTGAGCTCTTCCACGGCAAACGTCAGGCCACGCTGGACCGATGCACTGTCCTCGCCCTCAAGGGAGAGAGAGAGGATGGTCAGTCTCTCTCCGCTACTGCAGGCGGTGCTGCATGCCAGCAGGCACAACCACAGCGCAATCTGTCTTGATCCAAACATGGCTTTAGTATACCACACTCCACAGAGCCCGGATATGGGGTCTGGTGCAGCGTGCAGGCTGGATAAAAAGCAACACCCCCGGATCCCGGGGGTGTTGTGCAGCAGGGAAAACCGGATTATTTTGTAAAATGGGTTCCTGTTTTTCCGGCCAAGGCCTCGCGTGCTTTTTCAAGCGAGGTGATGATGGCGCCCTCTCCGCCCCAGCGGACGAAGTCGACTGCGGCCAGCACCTTGGGGCCCATTGAGCCACCCGGGAATTCGCCGGACTTGTGCATCTTTTCAGCCTCGTCGCTGGTCAGCTTGTCAAGCCACTTTTGCTCGGGCTTGCCGTAGTTGATGGCCACCTTTTCAACGTCGGTCAGGATCATCAGGTAGTCCGCGTCCACCTTCTTGGCAAGCAGGGCGGCTGTGTAATCCTTGTCGATGACCGCGTCAATCCCTTCGCACTCGCCGTCCGGCTTGCGCACAACCGGGATCCCGCCACCACCGCAGGAGATGACAACAACGTGATTGTCAAGCAACTGGGTGATGGAGTCGATCTCGACGATATCCTGGGGTTTGGGCGAACAGACCACCCGGCGCCAGGGCTTGGGTTTTTCGGGGGCTACTTCCTTCATCGTGTACCCGTTGGTTTTGGCGACGGCATCCGCCTCTTCCTTTGAGTAAAACGAGCCAACCGGCTTGGTCGGATTTTGAAAGGCCGGGTCGTCCTTGTCGACGACGACCTGGGTTACCACGGTGCAGACAGGAACGGGCGCCCCGCGGAGCTTGAGGAGGTGGTACTGCAGGCGGGTCTGGAGAAGGTAGCCGATCTGGCCCTGGGTCATCGCTCCGCAGATACGCATGGGCTGCTCGGGAACCGAATCGGAAGCGGCAGCCATCTGGGTCATGATCGTACCGACCTGGGGCCCGTTGCCGTGGGTGATCACTACCTTGTAGCGGCTTTCGATAAGATGTGCGATCTGCTGGGCAGTGATATCGATGTTTTTGAACTGATCTTCGTAGGATCCCTTGGAGTTGGACGGCTGGATGCCGTTTCCGCCGAGGGCAAGAACGACGACACGCTTGCTCATTGTCTGATTACCTCATAGTGGACTGGTCTTGCTTGAACAGCAGACTCAGTATAGCGGTTTTCCCCGATTTGCAGCAAGAGAAATCGCTTTGAGGGCCATGGGAGGCGCTATACTCAAGGCAGACACTCCGGAGGATGAGAATGAGGAACATCAGGCTGGTATTGCAGTATGACGGCGGCCGCTACGAGGGCTGGCAGCGACTGGGGAGCGGAAGGGCCGGGAGGACCATTCAGGGCCTTCTTGAAGAGGCGCTTTCGGCAATGACAGGCGAGGTGATCGAGTTGACCGGATCGGGCCGGACTGACGCCGGTGCGCATGCCCTGGGCCAGGTGGCCAATTTTCATACCGGCTCAGCAATGAGTCTCCGGACAATGCAGGACTGGCTGGAGCGCGAGCTCCCGCGGGACATTGCCGTTTCCGGGATGGATGAGGTCGAGACGCGCTTTCATGCCAGGTACCATGCGCGCTTCAAGCGCTACGCCTACCGGATCGATACAGGACGGGTGCATGATGTCTTCATGCGACGCTATGCCCTGCACATTCCCCGCCCGCTTGACTGGGATGCCATGCGGCAGGCCGCAGACCTCCTCTGCGGGAAGCATGATTATACGAGCTTCACAAATGCCAGGATGAAGGACAAGTCCGCCGTGCGTGAACTCTTTTCAATACAGTTTGAAAAAACCGGCCAGCATGTGGATCTGGTTTTTTCGGGCGAGGGCTTTTTGCACAATATGGTCCGGATCATGGCCGGGACCCTGCTTGAAACCGGGTATCAGAGGCTGGCTCCGGGCGAGATTCCCCGTATTCTGGCAGCCCGCGAGAGGCAGGCTGCCGGACCGATGCTGCCTGCACATCCCCTTGTGCTGCTTGAGGTCGGATACGAATAAGGCAGTTGCGTTGCGGCCTGCGGGAATCTACCATCTGGGGAGCAGGCAGAGAGCGGAGGTTGTTCTTTGTCAAAATATATAAAAAATAATATATTAGGAACAGAAGAAAACCGTGCGAGTGGAGGGAGCGAAAATGAAAATCGGGTTTATCGGATTGGGCAGGATGGGCGGAAATATGGTACGGAGACTGCTTTCAAGGGGTGTATCCGTTGTGGCCTGGGATCCTGATCAGGCTGCCAGGGCCGCTGTGGAGACTGCCGGTGCCGCAACGGCGGATTCGCTCGAGGCACTTGCTGGCATGCTTTCCGGGCAGGATGGCCCCCGGGCGGTCTGGCTGATGGTTCCGGCAGGGAAGATCGTGGATGACTCGCTGGCCGCCCTCGTCCCCCTGCTTGTGAAGGGCGATATCATCATTGACGGTGGCAACTCGAACTGGAAGGACTCACGCAGGCGGGGAGAGGAGCTGGCAGCCCGGGGCATCGAATTTGTGGATTGCGGGACATCCGGCGGGGTTTGGGGACTCGAAAACGGATATTGCCTGATGTATGGAGGGAGCAGGGAGGCGGTCGAAATCCTCAGGCCGGTCTTCGACGGACTGGCCCCGGACAAGGGTCACCTCCATTGCGGGCCGGTGGGATCGGGCCATTTTGTCAAGATGGTACACAACGGGATTGAATACGGCATGATGCAGGCCTATGCCGAGGGCTTCGAACTGATGGAAAAATCCCCCTTTGAAATCGATGCGGCCGCAGTGGCCAGTGTCTGGCGTGAGGGGAGTGTTGTCCGCTCCTGGCTGCTTGATCTTGTGGCCCGGGCTCTGGCGGAGAATCCTGAAATGGAAGGAATCGCTCCCTGGGTCGCTGACAGTGGCGAGGGACGCTGGACGGTCGAGGCCGGGGTCGAATTCGGGGTTCCTGTTCCCGTCATCAGCCAGGCCCTCTTTGCCCGCTTTGCCTCGCGCAATGACGATTCGTATGCCCTCAAACTGCTTGCGGCCATGAGGGACCAGTTTGGCGGACACGGAACAAGGAAGACACCATGACCCGGGGGCCGACCATCGTCATTTTCGGAGCATCGGGGGACCTGGCCCGACGCAAACTGATCCCGGCGCTCTGGCACCTCGCTGCCCGGGGGCGTCTGCCTGGACATTTTCGCGTCATTGGCACCGGGCGCACCGGGTTTGGGCAACAGGCTTATCGGGAGCATGTGATGGACGCAGTCCGGGCCGCCGTGCCGGATGCCGATGCTGCACAACTTCAAGGGTTTGCCGCTGCCTTTTCCTTTGTGCGTATGCCCGAGGGAGTCTCCTTTCATGCGCTCAGGGAGGCGCTCTCGCCGGATGGCCAGTGTGGCGACTGCATCTTCTATCTCGCGGTTCCCCCTTCGCTGTATAGCGGGATTGCGGCCGGACTGGCCGAACTGGGGATGATGGATGAAAAGGACGGATACAGGCGGCTGATTGTCGAAAAACCCTTCGGCTACGATCTCGATTCGGCCGTGGCCCTGCAGGATGCCCTGCTCTCGTGCTGCCGTGAGGACCAGATCTATCGCATTGATCACTATCTTGGCAAGGAAACCGTGCAAAATATCCTCGCCTTTCGCTTTTCCAATGCCCTCTTTGAGTCTGTCTGGAACAGGAACTACATCGACTGGGTGGAGATTACGGCGGCGGAAGAACTCGGAGTGGGAAAACGCGGTGGGTACTACGATACTGCCGGGGCTTTGCGGGACATGGTTCAAAATCACATGATGCAGCTTTTGGCCCTCGTTGCGATGGAGCCTCCGGTCAATCTCAACCCCGAGTCCTTGCGCAACGAGACGCAAAAGGTCTTTCAGAGCCTGCGCCCTTTCGAGCGGGCATCACTGGCTGACCCTGTTCCCTCTGTGCATGAGGCCTGTGGCCCCGGCCGGCCTGCCTGCATCCGGGGCCGGTATCGCGGCTATCTGGACGAGGCCGGAATCGCCCCGGGGTCAACAACCGAAACCTGGGTCGGGGCCCGGATCTTCATCGACAACTGGCGCTGGGGCGGCGTACCCTTTGTCGTCCGGACCGGCAAGAAAATGCCTGTCCGGGTAACGGAAATCGTGGTCCATTTCAAGCGCACTCCCCACATCCTCTTCAGGAATTCAGCCTCCCCCCAGGTTTCAAACAGCCTGATCATCCGGATTCAACCGGATGAGGGACTTCTTTTGACCCTGGGTCTCAAGTCGCCGGGGAGCGGTTTTGGCCTGCAGCAGATTCCGCTTCATTTTCATTACCGTGAACTCGAAGGGACCCCGCTTTCCGAGGCCTACGAGCGGCTGATCCTGGACTGCATCAACGGTGATCCCTCCCTGTTTATTCGCGGTGATGCCGTTCTTGCCTGCTGGCGCTTTGTTCAACCCGTACTGGATGCCTGGACAGGTGGCGAGTCCCCCCTGGCCGAGTATGCTCCCGGAAGCTGGGGACCCGAACTGGGAGATCTTTTGCTTCCTCCGGGCGAGCACTGGCGAGAGCCCTGCCGTGTCCTCTCCGAGGACGGCGTGTGTCATCTGTAGTCTGTCGGGTGAACAGCGTCCCGCGTCGGGCACCTGCGGATGCCGGGGCAGGTTGTGAAGCATGAGGGGGTGACGGATGCACGGACAATACCGGATTTTCGCTTCAGCCGAAGCGCTGGCCCTGACGCTGGCCGATGAAATCATTCACAGGCTCGAAGCGGCGGCGGGGCGCGATTTTCATCTTGCAGTCTCCGGGGGGCGGACGCCGGGGATCATCTTTGAGCGGCTGGCCCTGGTGCTTCCCGCGACGCTGTCCAGCCGTCTGCACATCTGGTGGGCGGACGAGCGTGTTGTCCCGCCGGATGATCCCGAGAGCAATTATGGACTGTTTGCCCGCACCTTTCTCTCTCGCCATCCCCTGTCTGCAGGTCAGGTCCATCGGGTTCGGGGTGAGGCGGGTCCGGAGGAGGCCTGTGCGGCCTTGCGCGAAGCCCTGCTTGTCCTGGCGGAGGACGAGTGCCGGGCGGCGTGGCGCTGCCAGCCGGTATTCGACTGCGTTCTCCTCGGGGCAGGGAGCGACGGACATACCGCGTCCATTTTTCCCGGAAATGAAGAGATCTTTGCCTCGGATGAGCCCTGCCTTGCCGTCCGGCATCCCCTCAGTGGCCAGTGGCGGGTCACGCTTACCCCTGCCCTGATCGGGGCAGCCCGTGAGGTTGTCTACTGCGTGACGGGAGCGGACAAGGCCTCGCTGGTGGCGCAGGTTTTTTCGCAGGACGAGGGCCGGCCGGGACATCTGCCCGTTTTCAGGGTCTGTTCGCAGACCGGAGCAACCCTCTGGTATCTTGACCGGGAGGCAGCCGGACGGCTTCCCGGACCGGCTGAGGGATAAGGGCCGGATATCTGCGGCGGGTGTGACCGTATTGTACCGCTCGTGGGTGAAACCACATTTCACATGTATATGCGAAGTCCCTGCTGGGGGCGCAGTCCCCGCTGGGGGCGCAGTCCCGGCAAGTGGCGAAGTCCCGGAAAGGGAGGTGGCCCGCTTGCGCAAAAAAGTAAATTGGAAAGAATTTAATCCGGGA
>JAKPMW010000275.1 GCA_029548715.1 Spirochaetota bacterium
ATCATCATCCGCCAGCTCGAGAGCCTGATCAATAAAGAACGCCCAGTCAACGTGGTCGGATACCGCTCGGTCATCGCCCAGAGCCGCCGGGGCGGGGCAGCGGACCAATCCTCGTTTGCGATTGTCATTGAACTCAGGGAACGCGAAAAGAGGACCAAAAGCACCGACACTCTGATGCGCCAGTGGCGGGATGAAGTCACAAAAGTACAGGATCTTGAACGGGTAACTGTGACTGCGGGCCGTTTCGGCTCTGGCTCGGGAAGCGCCATCGAGGTAGAGGTCAGGGAAAACAATGACGAAGTGCGAAAGAAGGCCGCCGAAGCTGTCCGGGACGCACTGGCCAGGCTCCCCGGCCTGCGCAACGCCGAAGTCGACGAGCCGATCCGCAATCCCGAGTACCGGATCGGATTCAACAGGGAACTCGTCACCCGCCTTGGCGTCAATCCCTCGGAGCTCGCAACCGCCATGCGCACGGTCCTTGAGGGGACAATTGTTGATGAAATCAACTCTGGCGACGAGGAAGTGGATATCAGGGTCTCGGTTGACGGGAACTACAAACAGGCCATCAACTTTCTTTTGCAAAACCCGATCCAGAACAGCGGAGACTACCTGATCCCTCTCTCGCGGCTTGTCTCGTATGAGCGTGTCCTCGCCCCGTCGTCGATCACCCGGGTCCACCACAAACGGACCACCATGGTCTACGCCGATATCGATGACGGAAAGACAGAAACCCAGAGCCGGAGACCACGGAAAAAACCCGCAACAAACACCATGGCCGAAGGGAAAACGCACCTGAAGCAGGAAGGTTTGTCCCGCTCCGGACTCCCGGGCGAGGCCTCGGCATCAGCCCCGACCAACCGCGTCCGGAAACAGCGCGTCCGGCAGGAGGCGATGTCTCCGATCGAGGTTGCCGGCTGGCTTGAGGCAAACGTCTTTCCGAAAATACAGCAGCAGTATCCCGGTGTGGTCTTCAGTTTCAGTGGCGAGATCAAGGACACCCGCGAGTCAAGCAGAGATCTGGCAACAGCCACAATTCTCGTCCTCTTTCTGATATTTGTGATTCTCGCCCTTGTATTCAATTCGGCCCTCCGTCCGGCGATCGTCATGCTGACCATCCCCTTCGGGCTTGTGGGCATCATCTTTACCTTCTGGTTGCACGGGGTTGAGCAATTTGGCCTCTTTGCAGCGATTGGGGCCCTTGGTCTGGCCGGCGTCGTCATCAATGACTCGATCGTGATGATCGACAAGCTGGACCGTTCCATCCGGGAGGACGGCTGGGGGAAAACAAGACTCGAAAAAATCGCCAACATCTCCAGCACCCGCCTGCGCGCTGTCATGCTGACAACCCTGACCACAGTCGCCGGTCTGATGCCGACCGCCTACGGGGTCCTCGGATACGATGCCATGCTGGCCCAGATGATGCTGGCCCTCTCCTGGGGGCTCCTCTTCGGTACGCTGATCACCCTTGTGCTGATCCCGACCATCTATACCTTCCTCCCAACTGTCTCAGCCGCCCCACACGCGGTCGAGCCAGAAACGGAAATTCCCCTGACCCAAAAGGGGACCCCATCCCGCAGGAAATCGAGGTAACCGGGCAATGAAAAACACCATCCTGACCGGCGCTGTCATCTGGGCCCTGACTGGCCTGTTCATGACGAACATCCTTGCGGCGGACGCTGTTCCCCGGACACAGACCAACGGACCTGCCACCCCGGCCAGACTGTCCCTCCAGGCCTTTGTCGGACTCGCGCTCGAAAAGCACCCCGCCATGGAAAAACTGCGCGAGAGCTCGCACGAACAGCGGAATCTGGCCCTCAAGCAGCTGGCGATCAAGGAGCTTCTCCTCAGCGCCTCAACGGGACTGACGCTGACAGACCCTGTCTACGGCGGTTCGGCGATATCGGCGGACCGTTCGTCCAGATGGACCTTTGAGACATCACTGACCCGGGCCTTTCCCGAGCTGGGAGGAATCAGGGCGGGAATCACACTCGGCCATGGCAACACCTCCACGACAGGCACGGACGGAAGCGAGTCCACAAGTGCCACACCGTACGTCGGATTATCCCTGAGCATACCGCTGATACAAAATGCCCTCGGGACGGCCGACCGCATCAGTCTGAAAAAAATGCAGCTTGCCCTGGCGATTGTGGACCGAAGCGAGGAAGAGGCCATCGAGGTATTGATCCAGAGTCTTGCCCAGCAGTACTACGCCTGGGCGCTCGCAAGCGAAAAGGCGGACATGTACAAGGGCTTTTTTGAACGGGCCGGACAGTACTACAACCAGGTCCTGCGCCGGGCCGGGCTGGGGATTGCCGACCAGTCCGATCTCATGCTGGCCCGGCAAAACTGGCTGGGATACCAGTCAAGCTGGCTCAATGCCCGGCAGGCTGCCCACGAACAGACCCTTGAAATTCTTTCCCGCATGGGAATCACAACGGCTGGAAGCACCAATCTTTCCCTGCTCCACACAGCCGACACAAGTCTCCCCGGTCTCAAGCCCGAAGCCCTTGTCCTGAGCATCACTGCCACAAACCAGACCAATCTGATCCCTGATCTGCGCATCGTCCAATTGGCCCGGCTCTCGCTTGAACAGGCCAGGCAGGATGCGCAAAGCGCTGATGACAAAACCCTTCCCGAACTCACGCTGACCATCAAGGGAACGAAAACAGCCTCGGATACCAGCCTTGACCGGGCGCTCTCTTCGATGGCAGGAAACAGTTTTTACGCCGGGCTGAATTTTTCCCTTCCCCTGCAAAATTCTGCCGAGGAATATGCAGCCCTGGCTGCCAGACATGCCCTCACCCGCCAGACGCGGGAATTTGAACAGGTTGTTCTTGATGCAGGAACAGCGATCAGCCGCTATCGCCTGGCCATTTCCACCTGGCGCCAGCTTGATACCATCGCGGAAGACACAAGCGCGGCCGCAGCGGGACGGGTGGCCGCGGTCTATACCCGGTACCAGCAGGGCCGGGCCACCCTCAACAACCTCACCGACGCCCAGGACGCCTGGGCTCGCACCCGGATCCAGGCTCTTGAGACGCGTCACACCCTGCGCCGGCTTGAACTTGAATTTGCCGCCCTGACCGACCGTCTCAGCCGGAGCGTCCTGCCGGAGTGAGAGGCTTCGCCCTCTCCAAGGACTTCGCCCTCTCCAAGGACTTTGCCCTCTCCAAGGACTTCCGCGTTGCGCCGGGATTGTTTGACTTTCATGCCCGCGGGGGCTATTCTGAAATCCCTGCCAACACGGTTGACAGAAAACCTCGCCCCTGGGGAAACCTGATGCCCCCACAGATCACCATCCTCCTGGTCGAAGACGAACCGGTCGTCAGGCTTGCGACCAGACGCAAGCTCGAACACTTCGGGTACGCCGTCGTAACCGCGGAGAACGGACTCTCCGCCGTGCAAACGGCGCTGAGCCTTGACCAGTTGGACCTGATCCTGATGGACATCGACCTGGGCGAAGGGATCGACGGCACCGAAGCGGCTGGCAGGATCCTGAGCAGCAAGACCCTCCCCATCGTATTCCATACCTCGCATGCCGAGCGGGATATGGTCGAGCGGGTACGCAACATCACCCGCTACGGATACGTCCTCAAGGACAGCGGCGACTTTGTCCTCCAGTCATCCATCGAGATGGCCCTGGATCTGTTTTCTGCCCATCTGGCACAAAACGCTGCTACCGAAGCCTACAAGGAAAGCGAGTCCCGCTATCGCTCCCTGTTTGAAAACCGTCACACCCCGATGCTTGTGATCGAACCGGAGACAGGAACCATCGTCGATGCCAATCCGGCCGCCTCGCTGTTTTACGGATACCAGCACAGTCAACTCGTGTCAATGACCATCATGCAGATCAACGTGATGACGACTGAAGAAATCAGGTCCGAGATGGAGAGGGCCCGGCTCGAACTGCGCAACCATTTTCTCTTCAGACACAGGCTGGCATCCGGAGAAACCCGTTCGGTCGAAGTACACAGCGGCCCGATCAGCTATGGGGGAAAAACCCTCCTCTACTCCATCATCATCGATGTGACCGCCAGGACTGCTGCCGAAGAGGCATTGGCCCGCAGTGAGTGGACCTACCGCATGCTGTTTGAGAGCATTCCAACGGGAATTCTTCACTTCAGTGCCCTTGGTGTCATCACGGAAGTCAATGCGGCATTTGTCACCATTGTAGGCAGCAAGCGTGAATCATTGCTGGGCCTCGACATCACCACCATTCCCGACAAGCGTATTGTCCCCTATTTTATCGAGGCACTTTCGGGAAAGCCCTCCCTCTATCATGGGCCCTACCAGACCATTACCGGTAAAAAAGAGCTTTTTGTCCGTGTCAGGATCACCCCCCTCCCTGCGGGTGACAGATGCAATGGGGGGATCGCCGTCGTCGAAGACCTGACCGATGAAAAACACCGCGAAGACGAACGCGAAATGATCGAATCCCGCCTGCGCGACGAGCAGCGACTCTCTTCCGTAGGAACACTGGCTGACGGGATTGCCCATGAGGTCAACAACCCCCTGATGGCAGTGATCAACCTGGCCCAGCTCATTGTCGACCGAAAAACCGCCGAGGCCCCGCTGGCCGGGGAGATCATCAGGGAAGGGGAGCGGATCGCGTCGATCGTGCGCGGGCTGATGACGTTTTCAAACAACGAGCGCTATGCCCAGGTTGAGGAGATCTCCGTCCAAAACCTGATCGAGGGTGTGACTGCCCTGACCGGCGAAATCATCCGGCATGATGATATTGACCTGCAGGTTCAGCTGGGCGAGGATCTCCCGACGCTGGCCTGCCGACCGCAGCAGATCAGGCAGGTCCTGCTGAATCTGCTGACCAATGCCAGAGACGCAATCAACACAGCCCGAAACAAGCACCCCCTGCAGGGAGTCATCACCCTGCGCTGTATCCCTGTCCTGCACGAACAGCAGGCGGCAGTCAGGTTTGAAGTCGAAGACAACGGGGACGGTGTCCCGGATCAAAACGCCACATACATCTTTGATCCGTTTTATACCACCAAGCCGGGCAGGAAGGGCCCGGGGCTTGGGCTCTCGGTCTCATGGGGAATAGCCCGCGAGCACGGGGGCCTGCTGACTGTCTCGGCTTCGTCCCGGGGCGGGGCTGTCTTTGCACTGACCATCCCGCTCAAGGTCAAAACTGAAAATAAATAAACGATTTTACCTCGGCAATGCGCAATGCTGTCGCGACAAGAAAGAGGAATGCAGCCCCTGCTCCCTGCTGAAGAGCCGGTCGGCCTGTCCAGATGAGCCTGATCCTGCCTTTGACCGGGGTCGGAACAAAATGCCAGACAAAGGGTGCCGCGAGTGCCAGCAGAAGGGGGAGTCCGACATTGGGTGCAACCCAGATTCCGGACGCGATCGACTGGACCATCCCCTCAAACATTGCCCAGTCATGACTGCGGAAAAGAAGCCAACCCAGCATCACAACGTGAAAAACAGCACAGGTCGCCAGCAGTCTCTTCCACGGGCTGAGGGCTTCACGTTCGACCCTGTTCCAGCCCAGGGCCCGCTCGAGCATCAAAAAGAGACCGTGGAACACACCCCACAAGACAAAGTTGATCCCGGCCCCATGCCAGAGACCGGCCAGAAACATGGTGATAAAGAGGTTGAGGTAGACCCGGCGCCTGTTTCCGCCAAGGGAGATGTAGATATAATCACGGATCCAGCTTCCCAGGGAGATATGCCAGCGACGCCAGAAATCTGAAATCGAAACAGACTTGTAGGGCTCGTTGAAGTTTTCCGTCAGGTTGAACCCGAGAATCAGGGCACTCCCGATGGCCATCGCCGTATAACTCGAAAAATCAAGAAAGATCTGGGCACCAAACCCGTACACCGCGAGGATGGCCTCGGTCGCGGTATACATGGACGGCATCTGGAAAACCCGGTCGACATGATTCAGCGCGATCCAGTCAGCCAGGCATTTCTTGACAAGCCCGGTCCCGATCAGCCAGAAAGCCAGGCCAAGCACCCGGCTGTCCGGTCTGAAATGCCTGATCCGCTCACGCAGGCCGGGCAGGAATTCACGCGCCCGCACGATCGGACCGGCCACAAGCTGGGGAAAAAACGAGACAAACAGGGAAAACCGCCAGAAATTCCGCTCGGGCAAAAGTTCACCGCGATAGATGTCGATCGTGTAGGAAAGCGTCTGGAATGTGTAAAACGAAATCCCGACAGGAAGGATCAGGTCCAGGAGGGGAATCCCCGGGAGTGCAGCCTTCTCCAGCAGGGGATTTATCAGCCCGGCAATAAAATCATGATATTTGAAAGAAAACAGAAGCCCAAGATTCCCCACAAGGCTGAAGACCAGCCAGAGTCTGGTCCTTGCACGGCTTCCCCTGAGCCTCGCCTCATG
>JAKPMW010000201.1 GCA_029548715.1 Spirochaetota bacterium
AGGGACTCCGGCCGCATGATGACGCCGCGCACATCGCGCTCTGTCAGGTATCCCCAGAAACGTGCGTACCTTCCCCCGACGGGAAGGGGGACGAGGTCTCCGGCAATCCTGATCAGGGAATGCTGCAACACACCATCAGCCTCCCCCTCGCTCGCAAACACGACAATATCCCCCGACAGCAGTACCCTGTGCCCGTCGATCAACCCTGCCTCCTCAAGGTCCAGGGTCAGGCGCAGCCGCTCCTTTCCCCTCTGGATCTGCACCACCCTGCCCGTCACTGACTGCACAAGCCAGTGATACCTCGCAGGGTCACGCCTGAGAGATTGTTCATCAAACAGGGCATACCCGGTCAGTGAAACCGCACCTGCCATGCAAAACAGGGCACAGGCACGCCCCGGAAACCATCCCTTCCGGCCGGGCAGAAGAAAGGCACACCCGCTGGCACTCAGTCCGGCCACAACCCACCAGGCAAGCCCGTTTTCAGTCAGCATCCCCGATGCCAGTCCTCCCGAAAAAACCGCCAGCACAACAATGCGCAAATATCCAGCTGCCGCCATCCCTGTCCTCCGTATCTTCTACATGAGGAACACCCGCCGGCCAGCCTGCGGTGCGCACAAAATTCCGCCACGCGAGGTACCCGAGATGGAATACCATGATCTGATCACGCACAGGCGCAGTCTGCGCGTGTACGACAGCCGAATTCCCGCTCGTGAAGTGATCCTGTCCTGCCTTGAGGCAGCCCGCGTCGCCCCATCGGGCGAAAATGTGCAACCCTGGCGCTTTACCGTAATTGATGAACCGGACCTGAGGACCGAGCTGGCCGAAGCCGCCACTGGTGGCATCTACCTGCCGACAAAATTCATCCGCAAGGCCCCGGTCATCATCGCCGTCTCTGCCAAAACCGACATCATGGTCAACAGGATCGGGACGTTTTTGCAGGGAACACAGTTTTACCTGCTTGATCTCGGCATGGCCTGCCAGCAGCTCGTCCTGCGGGCCGAGGATCTGGGGCTGGGAAGCTGCTATATCGGCTGGTTCAATGTCGAGAAGGCCCGCAGGGTCCTTGCCCTGCCCAAACAGGAAAAACTGGTCTGCCTGATCAGCCTGGGCTACCCCCCGCCTGAGTACACAAAGCCGGAGGGACACAAGCGCAAGGCCCTTGACGAGATCGTCCGCTTCAACAGGGAAAAAAGCTGATCTTTTAGGGGCGAGTCTGCCAGCACCATGGTGCCAAAGCCCAGCGCACCCCCCATGGTGCTGCTTTTTCCACACAACACCATGGTGCCAAGACCCAACGCACCCCCCATGGTGCCCCTTTCTCCACACAACACCATGGTGCCAAGGCCCAGCGCCCCAGGCTCCATCCTCAACCCCCTGATACAAAAAAACCGCCCCCAAAGGAGCGGTCTTTGACTGCTGATCCTGCCTGATCAGTTGGTAAAGTCGATCATGTTGCAGAGAACCGGGTAGTCCACAAAGGGATTGCGGTTTTTCTGGTGTGTGTAGACACCATTGTTGCGGGCGATTTCCTTGGCGCTGACCGGGTCAGCCGAAGCCCACTGGCGATAGAGCGTCTGTGCCCAGGTCTTGAGCTTGGCACCAGTGTTCATGGACTCCCATGCCTGGATAGCCGAGTTGTTGTAGTAGCGCACGCAGAAGTAGAAGTAGATGCGGGCCGTGTCGCCCTTGTAGGCGTTGATGGGCTCAAAGACTGTCCCGGTGTAGCCTGAAGCCGAGGTGCCGGAGCCGAGCTTGGAACCGTTTTGTGAGGTCCAGGTGGCCGAGGAAACTGCACCGTGCGGATAGCTGGAGCGCATCCCGTTGACCTTGCCGTCCGTCGGGAGGACGTGGTGGGCATCGCTGACCATCGGGCTGGCTTCGTTGAACTTGCTCTGCGGAATCATGTGCTCGCGGTTGTAGCAATCGCCTTCCTTGCTGTAGGTTCCGCAGGTCCCTGTTCCGAAGGAATAGGTATAGGGGCGGTTGAGTCCGGTTCCGTCGCGATCCGAGTAGATGTCCCAGACCTTGCTGTCGGAGGTGCGGTCGGCATCAGCATAGATCGTATAGAGGTAGCTGTAGCTCTTGGTCACATACCCGGCAGTAATGATCTGCTGGAGTTTGGTCTTGAGGGCCGAACCGGAGAGACCGTAGGCGCTGCGATAGTAGTCACGGACAGCCTGCGAAAGGGAGAAGTCTTCCTGGAACGAACCGGGGGTAACGGAGCTTGAGCTGGAGGAGACGGACGAGCTTGAAGAGACACTCGACGAGCTGCTTGAACCGGTGACGTAGTACTCGACGTAGTCGATCTTCCAGCCGGCAGCAGTAACCGATGAGTCGGAAGTAAAAACAACCTTCATGGTTGCGCCCGTAACCTCAGCCGAGAGGAAAGCACCCTTGTTGCCGCTGTAGGTGGCAACCGTCGAACCGGAAGAAGTCTTCAGATACACTTTGTCGTAGTTGGCCTCAGTGTTGAAGGCCGAGAAATAGACGCGAACCTTGGTTGCTCCGGTCTTGGAGAAGGTTGTTGTCACGTTGGCGTTATTGCCATAGGCCGAGGGATAGTTGGGTGAGGTCGCGGTGCTGGTTTCGCGAACCCATCCGGCTGCAACCGACGAAGACGAGACAGAGCTGGAAACCGACGAGGAAACAGAGCTCGATGAGCTCGTGCCGCCATCATAGGATGTCCAGGTGATGTCGTCAATCGAAGCCTGTCCGGCCGAGGTCGAGCTCTGAACGATTTCGAGCTTGACAGACCCTGTCCGGTTGACCGTAAACGGCCCCTTGGTGGCAGCTGTCGTGCTGCTGTGTGTAATTGTCGCAATCGTCGTTCCGTTGGCCTTCAGCAAAAGACTGACTGCTGTCGAGTAGGGCTTTTTGACCTTGAAGCTGACTGTCCCGACACCGTTATTGACTGTGGTGTAGACGGAAGCGGCCGGGCTCTTGCCCTTGGCAAGGACAGGAGTCTTGCCATTGATGTCACCGCCGCTCCATGCGGCATAGACGTAATTCCAGGTCCATCCACCAACACCGACGAAACTGCCGGACACATAGCTGGTCCCGGTCTTCGTACAATTGGCAAATGTCTCGGTGTAGGTGGTGACGGCGCGCTGTGCGCTGTCTTCGGTAACACCGACAGTTTCCGGTGCGAGGCTGCAGCCTGCAAGAACGGAAACCGCGAGCAAAACGGCAAAAAGCACTTTCAACGTTTTCATACCCTGGCTCCTTGGAGATGTTAAGTGAGGCGTAAAACGCCCTTCGGGGACAGAGTGGCCCGATGGCGAATTCCTGTCAAACAAAAAATGAATTTTTTAGCATATTTTTGTTTTGTTATATATTTGTCAATCCAGAAATGGCGAATCTGCCTGCTATAGGGTCCCGTTATACCGAACAAACAGCGACTCGCTTGACACATCAGCATGACATGCATACTATAGAGAAAGTCGAATACCGCCAGTCCCCGGAGGAGATACCCTGTATGCACAAGCTGTTCCTGCTTGCGTTTGGCCTCATCATGCTCATGTCCGCAGCTCTGTCAGCGCAGTCCACCAACACCTCAGCCGACCCCAAGGCCGACCTCAGGGCAAAGATCAGTCATGCTCACGATATGGTTTTGCTCTATCTGTATCTCTACACCCGGGACACAGGAACCGAGCGCCACTACAAGGCCTACACCTACTGGCTCAACCAGCGGCAGGAGCTGGTCAAGCAACTCTCCGGACACTGACAATCCCATCCCCCTTCGGGACTTGGCATAGCTGCACCGGCCGAATAGCATGGGGGCATCATTCCCTGCCTCCATGAATGGCGAATGCGGGGCAGTCACTCGATGCCCTCGTTGTGGGCG
>JAKPMW010000339.1 GCA_029548715.1 Spirochaetota bacterium
GAAACGGGCGCTCTGGTGGCACTCCGCGCGGCTGAACCTGCCCGGGCGGCCCTTTGGGTCAGACGAAGGGGCAAGTCCTTGATCAGGGAACGCTGGGGAGTGGCAGGTGTCATGCCGGTTGCATAGCGGACATATTTTGCCGTTGTGTCAATCGCCGGGACAATCCCAATCGCCTGCCCGTTGGTATCACTTGTGCTGTACTTGGTGTTGATCACGACCAGTGTGGGAGAAGACGAACCGGCAATCGAGTCATCTTCGCTGCAGGCGATGGTCACCAGGGACAGCAGGACAACCAGACAGATAAAACGCATAGTTGACATGTATTGTAACCTCCATTTGTTCTGCATATAATTTCATCATGCAGGATGCTGTCAAGTATACTACTTAATAAAGGATTTTTCGGCCTGGGGTATACTACACATCTGGATATGTGGTGTATGAGCCTGAGGTATAGTCTTCCGGAGGCGATATGATACGGAGCGTTTTTGCAGGAGCGATATTGCTTGCAGTTTCATCTGGTTTGTCCGCAGGTCAGGTATTTGTCACCACGGCACAATGGGATGCCAGCCTGAAGGTGTACTTTACCCAGTATCGCTATGAGGCAGATCTCGTTGTATATGTCGCCCCCGAGCGGTATGAGGCCCTTGGCAAGGATGCGATCTGGTACTATGTCCAGCAGAGGTATCAGGCGGATGTCAGAGTTTTTGTTACTACCCAGCGGTACAACGCTGATCTGAAGGTTTTTGTGACTCCGCATCGGTATGAGGCCGGCTGGAGACGGAGTCATCCCTGGACTGGGCGGTTGTTCAAATAGGGTGATTTTTATGCAACCAAGTCCGCTGGGAGAGGGTATATAACTATGTCGGCGCGTTGACGCCGGCATGATAACACACAAGGGGTAAATACGTATGATACGAAAACTGATTGGTCTGACAGTGCTTGTGGTTTTTGCTTGCGCTCTGGTTGCATGTGGTGATGATCCCGATCCGAGATTCCGTGTAACAAACAATTATTCAAGTGAAGTCAACATCAGCTACAAACTGACAGGAAGCAATACAGTCAACATGAACGGGATTGCAACGGGTACAACCAGTGAGTGGAAAAGCGTTCCTGAAACGACAGTATCGATTGAAAATTTCCCGGCAGACAAAGACAACAGCCAGGAGCCTATCTCTTTTGCCACGGCCAAAGGCTACCAGTACACCGTAGTGGTTGCAGCCGATGGCCGCGCGTCCGTTAATAAGGAAGACCAGTAACACAGCTGGAGTTGCATGTACCAACAAAGCCCGCTCTCGTATCGAGGCGGGTTTTTTGCGTGCGCCCGGCAGGTAGCGTTTATGAATTGCATGTGTCGTGCAGAAGACAGATGCGCCGGGAGTGTGCCTGATACCGTACAATCTCTGCACATGTGTTGTACAAAAAGTAAATTGGAAAGAATTTAATCCGGGATTGTTGCAGGGACCGCCCCATGTTGCCGACTTTTTGAATTCACACCCCGTGTATGCAGTTTCTTGACCCCGATACAGCCAGGGTATAGACTGATGCCAGAAATCCAACCAACCTGGAGGCAGGAATGGCATTGAAGATTGAGACCATCAGGCTTGACAAGCCCTACACTATCAAAAAAATGGGAACATCCGGCCTGAGGCTTGTTCAGGAGGACTATAATCGGCATCTGTATCTCGAGCAGTTTGCCCAAGGGGTGGCAGGGTATTTTCTCGAAATTACCGGCAAGGGCAGGGTAGCGACCAACAACAGGACTCTTGTGATTGGAGGCGATCCCCGCAAGGGAAACCGTGAGCGGGTACGCAAGATAGCCGAGATCATGACGGGAAACGGATTTCGGGTATATGTGGCCAATGACGGTCTGGCCAGCACTCCCGCCATGTCTCATGCCATTCGTACCCTTGAGGCGGCAGGTGGAATCATTTTGACTGCCAGCCATAATCCATTTACCGATGTTGGGATAAAGATCAATATGGCATCCGGAGCGCCGGCACTTGAGGATACCGTCAATCGGGTACATGAACTGCAAAATTCGGTTACAGAGTACCATACTGTTCGTTTCGAGGATGCCCTCGAAGCTGGAGAGGTCGAGTATTTTGATGCGATCAGGCTGTATGCGGACCTGCTGGATTCAGTCCTTGATTTTGGCGGGATGCGGGAAAAGCTTCGCGTTCGATCCGGTTTTTCGGCAGCCTTTGACGCCATGCATGGAGCCGCTGGCCCCTTTGCCCGGGAGGTATTTGTCAATCGGCTGGGATTGAATGCAACCATCCTGCGCGAAGAGCCCAGGGAAGATTTGGGCGGTTTTGATGCACATGGGGACCCGCTCCATCCCGAGCCGGATTTTGATTATATCCCCGAGCTGATCTCACTCAACTCGAGTGGAGAATTCGATCTTGTCGCGGCCTGGGACTCGGATGTTGACCGCAGGCTGGACGGAGGAAAGGGATTTTTTGTTGAGTCTGCTGACGAATTTGCACTTTTTTCGATGTATGCCGATTTGATTGGTCTGGGCAGGCTCTTTCCCAACGAGATCTTTTTTGGACGCTCGACGGTAACAGCGGGTACCATCGACCTGATGCAGGAGCACCTGCAGAAGAAATTTCCCGAGCATAAAGTCAGGACGGTTGAGACACCTACCGGTTTTAAATGGATTGCCGAACTGGGGAACTGGGGGGTTGAAGAATCCAACGGCGTGGGGAATCCGTACCTGCGGGAAAAAGACGGGATTTTTGCCACGGCATTTTTGCTCAAGATCCTCCTTGAAACAGGAAAGAGTGTACAGGAACTGATGGAAGATGTCTGGAAAAAATTTGGGCGGGTCTTTTTTACCAGAGGGGAAGTATCAGGGAGTGACGAGAGTGAAAAGGCGCTATTGACAGCTCTGCTCGAATCAGCGACACAACACGAAGGAGCCCGTTTCGGGACTCTGACACTTGAAAAGGCTGGTGCATGGGATTACGTACACCCACAGACGGGCAAGGTGGCTGATAAAAACGCGGCGTATTTTCTTTCCTTCAGCGACGGGAATACGATCAAGGCCCGCTTTTCGGGGACGGGTTCGGGTGGATATACGCTTCGTGTCTATTGCACCAAATTCGACACCCACTATGATCGGCCCAAATCCCCGATTACGCAGCCCATGAAGGATGCGTTTGATGCCTTCTTGAAGGCCGGTGGTTTTCCTGGTCAAAGCAAAAAGTATACGGATGCCAATCAGCCGGATCCGTATAGCACTTGATGCGCAGGCTGGTTATATACATGCGGCCGCCTCAGTATCGGGGCGGCCGAAATTTTTGCATGGCCTGAAAAATTACGGGTGCGTTTGCGGGCATTATAGTGTGCCTGCATCTTTCACCTCGCTGTTCGTGCAGACAAGGGGTCTGTCGGGCGCTGGCATTTGGGTGTCCCTGCAAGGAAAATTCAGTATGCCGTGACTGACGGATGATGATGGCCCGAGGCTGTTCATCAAAAAAACGTGCGAATCAGGTCTGTCACCGAGTAGCTCTCATTGACCGTCGGTATCCACTGCCAGCGGTCAAAGGCCCCGCAGGGATGGGAGATGCCGCAGGCGACCAGATCACCAACCTGAAGTGGAGAAGTGTCGGGACAGCGCAAGCGGGCATGCTGGTCGTAGAGCCTGTCAATCTGGTACAGGGCCGGATCAAGTGCAACGAGGGGCAGATCGCCCGGGGTTGGTGACATACCGGGCAAGGGACTTTCTTCCGCAGCAGGGACAGTGAGCCGGGCCAGTTTGGGCACTGGCAGTCCGGCATCATAGGGGCAGTCACGCTTTCCGAATGAGAGAATCACGATGTCGGGTTCGGGTCTGCCCTGCACGATAGACCAGAGTTCAAGAACGGGTTGGAGTTTTGGTGCATGCGGATTGCGGGCGTGCATGGCTGAGGAAAACCCGGCGTACCATCCATCATCATGTGCAACTGCGCACCCGCTGCGAAGGACAAAGCGGTGGGGATAGCCAGGCCTGTTTGCCTGCATGAAATCCAGCACAAGGTCAATGAAGGCCGAGCCACCGGCGGAAATGATGCATTCATTTTTGTAGAGGGCGCATGATCTCAGGCAGTTGGCAGCCTGCAGCAATTCGCCCATCCAGGCGATGACAGCATGTGCTTCGGCATCCCGCTTGCCTGATTCGAGCAATCCCTCATATCCGATAATGCCAGCCGGGACAAGGGCTGAGGGATGCCTGAGAATTTCAGAAACAACATCGCGTACCTGATCGCGGTTTCGGCATCCGCAGCGTTGTCCTGGTATGCCATACTCGACCAGGACCGGAACAGGCTGCTGAAGCCCCCAGGCAGTAAGGCGGGTTGCCAGACGCTGTGCGTGTGCTGCAGAATCAGAGGTAACAATGATCTCGTGGTGCTGGCTGATCTGGGCCAGCCGGGCGATGTCTGCATCGGCCGTGATGGAGTTTGCGACCAGAATTCGCGGGACGCCAAAGTGTGCTGCGATGGCTGCCTGATGCATGTTTGCCAGCGTTATTGCCCATGCACCAGCAGTCAGTTGAAGATCGAAGATCTGTGGTGCCATGGTTGTCTTACCGTGCGGTGCAAGGGAGACTCCAGCATCATCCGCAGCCCTGGCAAGGCTGCGGATATTGGCCATCAGTGCTGCCTCGCGGATAACCATAACCGGAAACGGGAGTTCACCCCGCAGGACATTGAGCGAAAGGGCAGGGATGCGAGACACGGGGAGGCCATCGGCCAGGGGTGGAAGTCCCTTTGCCGGGGTCTCAAGCATTGCCCCGTGGATGGCAGTCAGGTCCAGCATGATTTTTTCTCCAGGCCGGGAATTTGTGTGTACGCTTCAGTTCCATGAAGAGAATAGCATATTTATCGAGAGAAGTGCGTGCACTTTTTGACGAGCTTGAGGAAGCAAGCCGCGACCTTTTTTCGCTGGTTGATGTGCGCTGTCCTGCGACATGCCATGAATGCTGTCTCAATCCCGCTGTCCAGGCGACCGTGCTTGAGTTTGTCCCTCTCGCCTGCAGGCTCATGGATGAAGGCCGGGCCGAAGAGGTCCTTGGTCAGCTTGAGGGCAGTGCCGAGCTGAAAGGGTGCGTATTTGCGGGTATTGCTGGATGCAGTGTCTATCCTGACAGGGGACTGATTTGCCGCCTCTTTGCAGCCAGCGTACGAAAGGACCGGCAGGATCGCCTGGAGTATATTGCCTGTTCACTGCTGCATGCCCGTCATGGCCGGTATCTGCCAGGGCAGACACCGGCTCCGGTGATCACTGACTGGGGCCTCAGACTTGAGGCGATTGACCCTGCAATGGGCTGCGCATGGTATCCGGTCAACGAGGCTATACGCCGGGCGCTGGAGATTGTCCTCCATACGAACCATCTCGACAGGGCGGGTTGACCTGGCGAAACCTGTGATGGTGTGCCTGCTGCCTGGTGTGCTGCATGATGAACAGGGTCCGGCACGGCAATATCCGTCCCGGGCGAAAAAGGGTTGCAGGCCAGCATGACAAACGTTGTATCAGGGACGTGTGCTTACTGTACCCGGGTCAAGACATTGGTGATGTTGTACAAATCGCCCCAGCGCATCATGATGACAAGATTGGGCTCGGTCTTTTCGAGGACAGTGTAGCGTGTTGTTCCTGAATCAAAATTGATCACCAGATGTTTTCCGTCATACTGATATCGTCCCTTTTGCTCAACCAGACCGCTTGGCCGGATGGCGCAACGCCCGCTGGTATCAAAAAACCAGATGGCCCGCTCATTTTTGTTTTGCAGACGCCAGCGGCCAGCCAGGGATGTGATTTCGCGTGAAGCAGGAGTCTGGGAAGGGGTGCTGGCAGACGAGACGGATACGGCAGAGGCGGCGCTGTCATCACTTTTCGTGACGGACTGGGAGCTTCCGCAGGCGTGGATTCCGATCGAGAGAGCAAGAATGGTGGACAGGCATATGTTACGTTTCATGGTACCTCCAAAAATCATGATACAAGTATATACTGGCAAGGGTGCTCTGTAAAGCCCCGATCTGAATTTCATGCAACGTGTTGTCCGGACATGTTTTCGTCCGGATCAAATTGCAGCCGCACATCTGGCCTTGTGCCGACGTGTTGCGGCAGGGAAGCAGTGCCCATCCGGTGTCAACTGACTGTTCGATGATCGGATCCGGGCTGCGCAAAAAGGCCGCTTGAAATGACAGCCTGCATCAGCAGGATCCATGAATCGAGGGCGTGCCTGGCTTCGGCCTGGTTAATATACCGGACATGACCATGCTCGGCCAGGTTTCTGCGGGCATAGAGGCTGATGAGAAGCCCGTCTATTCCCGCAAAGGCAGCGAGGGCCAGTTCTTCAGGAGCAAGAATATCCGTATAGGCACGCAGGGGGTCAGTCTGCAACCGGCTTTTGGCGAGGAGCAAGCGGACATGCTCCACGACGCGTTTATTAAATGAGATAATCAGAGCCCATGTATCCATCCGGTCAGAAAGTACCTGCTTCCATGAATCACTGATATCCAGGCTGTTGATCCGATGAATCAGTGCCGGCAGAAGGCGCTCGATATCCCGGGTTATGGTGACGAGGACGCTGTCATGCTGCTGACTATGCAAGGCCAGTACCGAGTGATTGAGGACGTTGAGCGTTGTCTGCCTGAAGGCGTGATTGAGTCCTGCCCCTTCAATCTCCCGACGGGCGGTGTCATAACCGGTCTCCTGAAAGACACGGCCCTGTGCCTTTTTTCTCAGGATGTATATCAGAAACAGTGACAGGACAGCAAAAAATCCTGCAGGCAGCAGATACATCACGGGCACTGTGTCGGCAGGTTGCGGTGTCTCGAAGGCCGTGAGGTACTTGCGATAATCCTGCTCAAGCGGGAACACGTAAAACCGGCGAATAAACACAGGATCAGCCCGGTATTCTTCGAGGAAAAAATCCTTGATGACTCTGGCGAGCTCGGCCTGAAGTGGGCGCGGTATCGAATCGCGCACAATGACAAGGGCGCTTGGAACACGGGGGGTACGTACAAGTATCGACAGTCCCTGACCGACATGGTCGGCGAATGCCCCACAAAAACCGATGCTTCCCGGGTGGGATGCCACAGCCGCCGGCACATCAGCGTGCTTCTTGACAAAGGTGGTTGGCCCGATTCTCAAGCCGGCACGTTCGAATAATGCCTGCTGGAGTTGCCAGCCGGTTGCTGATGACGGGCTGACTGCGTATACCGGTCTGCCGGAAGCCTCCTTGAGTGTGTGCAGGGCCGGGTCGGCGGTTACAATCAGCCCTTCGCTGTAAAACATCTGGCTATTGTCACCATGGTAGCAGGCGTGCAAAATCACGGTCCACTCACCGGTAATGAGGGCCTCGCGATAGACACCATACCCGGCATCAATCAGGTCAAGTTCGTCGTTGCGGACATTCAGGTGCTTGCTGTCATATCCGCTGATATTTTGTACCCTGAAGCCGGCATATCCCCGAAGATTGGTGATTTCACGGGCCAGCCGGCTTTCCATTCGCTTGCAGATCGGATCAGGAATCGTCAAACCGAGAGTGATCTGGCGTGCCGGTTTCTGTGCGGAGCGAAGCATGTCCGGCAGTGAGAGTGTGAGGAACAGGATCAGTGCGGACTGGAGCACGACGGTACCGCATTGAGAGCGGCGCATCATTGCAGTGGCTCTCGTGTTGAAGCAGCAATCCAGGCGAGGTATTCCGGACTGCCATCGACGATCGGCAGACAAATGATGCAGGGAACCTCGTATGAATGGAGCTCGCGTACCCGGGCAGTCAGGGCACTGGCATGACATGCACGGGTTTTTACGACAAGGACAGCTTCACGCGCAGTCTCAATACCCCCCTGCCAGCGGTATATGGACTCCATGTTGTCAAGGATATTGACGCAGGCGGCAAGTCCTTCTTCGACCAGGATGTGTCCGATCGAGAAAGCCTGCGTACGATCCTGACAGGTGATCCATGCACAGATAGCCAGTGTTTCCATTCCTGATACCCTCGTCTCATAATATACAGTTGCTGGAGAGACAGGTGATGTCCGGCAATATCGTGTCAGAGAAGGAGGCGCTCATAATGCCGGCCACGCATGCAGTGATTTGAGCTCATCGCTGCGGCATATCCTCCCGCATTGAGAAGCACAAGGAGCTCGCCTTCCCGGATGACGGGTAGGGGAAAGCCCTTGCACCAGACATCAAGCGCTTCGTTGATGTTTCCTGCAATGGTTGTGGGCACAAGTGCATCCTGCGCAAATACCTCGTCCTTTGGTCCTGCGAGTACAGCCGGGACAGGTTCGCAGGGCAT
>JAKPMW010000355.1 GCA_029548715.1 Spirochaetota bacterium
ACAATCCTGAGTTCTTCGCTCGTCCGGGTCAGGGTAAAGACTGTTCCGGTCACAGTGACGCGCCAGTCTCCTGCGAAGACCGCAAACGAGGCAAAGGCTTCCGGCTTGATTTCCAGTGAAAGCGAGCCCTGGTCAAGATCCAGGCGTGCGGTTTTGCGCCCAGCCTGAAGGGAGGCACGTAATCCGGAGATCTGTGTCCCGGCAGACATGCTGATGCGTGCATCGTCGGCAAGGGTCAGCGTTTTTCCGGTATTGCCTGCGGTAATGGCTGTTGTCGAGGCCGGCAGGGCGGCAGATCCGGACTCCATCCAGTGGAGTGCTTCCGGCTGGGGGGCGCGGGGAAGGAGCAGAAGCGTCATGACGGCGGCAGCCGGCAGGGCAGTTGCCAGTGCAAGACGCCGCCTGCGCCGATGCATGACGCTTGAGAGCGCGGGCAGGGAAGCAGGCGTGGGTTCACTGCCGGACTGTGCAATTCGGGTTCGGAGCGCAGCCCAGCTCCGGTCCAGGTTTTCCAGGGGAATGGGGGGCGAAAAGGTTTTTTTCAGTGCTGAAGCAAGTGGCGCGGGCAGCTCTGCCTCCGGTGTGGATGAAAGTCCAAACCAGGACAGCAGGGTTTTGCGAAGCGTCAGGCGATGAGGAGCCATAGACAGATGCCTCCATTCCTGAGTGGTGTCTCTCCAAGTCTGTTGGAAAGAGTGTCGACAAAACGGGTAATGCGCCGGCGGACCGTTTTTTCGTTGACGGAGAAGATGGTGGCCGCTTCCTGGCAGGTCAGCCCTCCCGTCTTGACAAGGAAGAGCATGGCTCTGTCATCATCAGAAAGAGTGTTGAGAGTTGTCCGCAGGATGACCAGGGTTGGAGATGTGTCTTCGTCGATATCTTCCGGTATTCCCGGGCGGGGGTGTTGATATAGATCCATCCGTTCGCTTGGAAATTCGGGCACAGAACGTTTGCGACATTCATCTCGCCAGAGGTTGAGCAGGATCGTAAAGAGATAGGACTTGATGCCTTTTTCGGGACGGATGGTTGCGCGTGCCTGCCAGAGGCGGAAAAAGGCCTCCTGTACAAGATCGTGGGCGTGGTCGTGGTCCAGGCAATAGCGGCCGATAAAGACGGCCATGGCGGGCGAAAGGGCGCGGAAGGCTGTTTCGAAGGCGGGGAGTGATCCGCTGCGGATAGCTGCGGCCAGATCGGAGGGAGTCATGCTTTCAGTGTCCCGCTTCATGCCTGTATCCGGGATGCACATCGCGTCCATGGCTTGCTCCGTATACATCAGATTGCACGTATTATATACCGTATATTATGAAGATGGCCGGTTTTTGGCAAGGGCGGGATGCGCTTGCCTGGGCTTTTGACAGATATTTAATTATAAAATTGCGGTGAGGTTTGCATATGAGGCTTGCCCCGCTTTTGTTGCTCATGTCGGTTGCTTGCGCCGAACTTGTGGTCAATCAGGGATTGGATGACTCATCTGCCAGTGTGATTTCGAGTGATGGAGTGATATCAACGCAGTCATCAGCGGAACAGTCGGCTTCTTCCGGATCTTCCGACTATCCGGGCTCTTTGTCATCCGCTGTTGTTGTATCTTCACTGTCTTCGAGCGTTGCCCATAGCTCGTCAAGCGCATCATCGGAGGCGTCAACTCCCGCCCCGTTTATCCAATACTGGAATACGCTTGGCAGTGCTGACGAACTGTCTTCAAGCAGGGTTGGCTTTTTGTCGCTGTCCTGGGGAAATGAGGTAAAGTTTGTTCAGGGAGTCTTTGGCGGGGCAATTTCGAACGACCGGCCAGGGTTATATTCGGCAAGAGCAGTTCTTCCATACCCGATTTTTCTGCTATCAAGGTTTACATGCGAGTTTTGGATAAAAAAGGATGCCGATGGAGTCAATCTGGATTCTGCGAAGGGTTTGATTCTTTCCATGAATCACAGCGGGCAGGCTGTTCAATTCCAGCATTGTATGGGGATCAACGGTGAATACCTGACCCGTGTCCATCTCGAGTCGGATGGTGTCATTGTCAAATACTGTATCCAGCATACAAACATTGACGGGTGTAACGAATTTTTGCCCCCGGGGGGCTGGGTACACATTGCAATTGTATCGCATGCCACTGGACAGCCGGGCCGCAGGATACGTTTGTACCGTGACGGGATTGAACAGCAAATGACTGTTGAGACGGACGGGGTGCTGCCCCCGGAGGTTGCCAACATGTCAGGCATCTATCTGCTCTCCAGTAGCAAGGAGAACGATCAAGGATTTGCCGGGTGTATGGACAATATCAAGATATATGCCAATCAGAAATACACATTCTCGCTTGAGGTTGAATAGCACCTTGCCTTACAGCACCATCTCCACGCCTGTCCCGATCACGACCGGCATGATGACCTTGTCCGAAAGGATGATCAGGATCCGGGTTGAGAGGGTAAAATTGAGCCAGTCCGAAAGTGCCATTGTGTAGCCGCCACCAAACGAGCCCGCGAATTCGAATCCACCCTTGTCGCCGTTCCAGCCGGCGAAGCCCACCTCGGCCTGCATGTAGAGTTGTCCGGAATACTGACGGTACGAGACGAGAACCGGAATGGCCTGGGCCGTCAGCGGAACGTCGAATACCCCGATCCGGACTGTCCGTTCCTCAATCTGCAGGTAGTCGACAGCGAGACCCAGGGAGATCCCGGGGTAGATCTCAAAGGCCTGCCGGAAGCGCAGTCCCAGCCCGCCACCGTCCTGGCTGCGTGTGTATGCGTCAGGAACGTATTGCCAGATCTCGCTTTGGTATATCGAATTTCCGAGGCCCAGTTCGATGGTGTAGTCACCCGGCAGGGCCCCGGCGGATGATGGCGCAAGACACAGCAGGATCAGCGCTGACAAGAGCGGCGTAACAACCATTTTGGGGAACAAGCTCGGGACTGACAGGGTGCGGCTTCTGTTCCTCACAAAATCCTCCTTCGAAGCATGATGCAATCCGGGATGGCGCTGTTCAGTCAAGCTGGCTGCTTGGACTGGGAAACCAGGGGATCCTGGTTTCGACAGGGCTTCCTGTCTGGCGCACGTACCAGTATCCGCCTGACGCGTTTCCGCCTGTGACGACAAGGGCATAGCGTACTGTGCCTCCGTATACCGGTGAACTGACGGTGACAGTTCCGTCAATCGTGCCGCTCTTGTCCATGCTGGCGTGGACGGTGTACGAGCCATTAAGGACAAGGTAGTCGTCACGGTAGTTGGCGTAGGTAAAAACGATGTTGGCACCCAGGCCGGCGACGGCTGCATCATAGAGCACCTGTCCGGAGATGGTGCCGTTTTTGATTTCCTTGCCCAGGGCGCTTGTCCCGTCCTTGTGCATCAGGGTCATCTTTTTGTGCGAGCTGGCAACGGTCGTATCAAAGGCGATCAGGAAGTCGATATCCGTCAGGCCCTTGTGTCCCTTGTCCGCCGGACTCAGCAGGCCGGAGAGACCGTCAGCGTTGAAGGCTGCCACCTTGTAAAAGAATTCCCTGGCGGGCACCGAGGAATCGACATATTCGCAATTTGTGACCGCCGGGGAGACAAAGACATAATCCCCGTCGAGCCGGGTCGAGCGGGCGATCCTGTAGTACGCTGCATCGGGAGAGGGCTGCCAGGACAGGGCTACCCCATTGGTGCTTGAGCCGTCACTGGCAACAAGACCTGCGGGGGGATTGGGGACGGGGACTGCCCTGGGCATGCCGGCATCAGCGGACGAGACTGCCCCGGGGATTCCGCCGGCATCGAAAGCGGCAACCCGGTACCAGCCGGTGCCGGGGAGGGGGGTCTCGTCCATAAACTGGGTAGCTGCGGCTGATATCGGGGGGCTGATGCAGAGCGAGACGCCATCCTGCGCGGATGCCCGGTATACCCGGTAGTGGTCGGCGCCGGGGACGCTTGTCCAGAGGACGGCCACCTTGTTGATGAGGGTTCCGTCCGATGCCATGACAGCGCCTGGCGCGGGCAGCACGATGCGGTTATTGACCGGCAGGGAAAGCGGGCCGGCAACGCCAGCCGGGTTGATTGTAGCAATTTTGTAATACCAGACGGATCCCGGGACAACGCTTGCATGTACCCAGGACGTGCTGGTCACGAGACCGGAGATGTCGCTGTAGAGGCCGTGTTCCTCGCGCGAGCGATAGACACGGTAGCCGGCTGCCTGATTGACTTCATCCCACGAGAGCGCAACCTCGGAGCCTGCGGCCTGGTTGGCAGAGGAGATGCGAAGCGGGGGCGGCAGGGCAGAGTAAGGAATGGGATAGCCCAGTACGGTCTGGCTCCAGCCCCCGGTGTACAGCAGGTTGACGGCCTGAACCCGGTAAAACCAGCGTCCGCCTGCAACCATATCGATATACCCGGTAGACGCGCTGTCGAGATCGCCTCCAATCCGGCTCCATGGGCCCTCGGGGGATTGGGCTCTTTCGAGGTACACCTTGGTGGCTCCGCGGGCCGGGCTCCATCCCAGTGTGACCCGGCCGCGCTCGGTGTTTTGCGTGGCGGTCAGATTGTCCGGCGAACAGACTCCGGTGTTGGGGGCGCTTTGCACGGGTGATGACCACGCCCCCTCATGGCCGGAAGAAGTGACGGCGCAGACCCGGTAGTAATAGTCCCAGTAGTTGGCCATGTTGAACTTGCTGTATTCGGTTCCGGATACTTCGGCGGAGAGCTCGTATGGCCCATGATAGTGATCAGCGATGTATACGCGGTACTTTGCAGCCCCGGGGACGGTATTCCAGGTGACCTTGTGGTACCAGACAATGTTATGGATTCCTGTCACACCGGGCGGAGCCGGTGGTGCATCCTCAAAGGCCCTGAAGCCAGCGTCCGCCGGGCTGGGCGGGCCGGCGGCTCCATCTTCGCGAAGTGACACAATCTGATACCAGTAGCGCACACCCGGCGACGCCTCTGTGTCCACCCAGACGGTTTCGGGTAGCGGTCCGGCAATTTGCGACCAGGGTCCGCCCGAGGCTGTT
>JAKPMW010000357.1 GCA_029548715.1 Spirochaetota bacterium
TTTCTGAAACCGTTGCCGGTCGTGAATGGGAATTCTTGTCCGAACTCGAAAAGCCGGTTCAGCTCATGCCTGAGAACACCCGTCTGGTCAGTGACGCAAGTCCCGGGTATCGGGACAGCCTCCTGTATCTCGAAACCCACCTGCGCTCGCGCGTCACAACCGGCACTCAGGTCACGGTCGGCCATAAAGCCGCGATGGATCTGATGGATTTCCAGCTCGAGCCGGCCCGCATGGCATTGTCCCAGACCAGGGCCCGCATCCTGATCGCCGATACGGTTGGTCTTGGCAAAACGCTTGAGGCGGGGATCCTTGTCACTGAGTTAATGGCGCGTGGCTTGGGCAAGAGGATTCTGGTTGTGACTGTCAAAAGCATGCTGACCCAGTTCCAAAAGGAGTTTTGGAACCGCTTTACGATTCCGCTCGTGCGCATGGATAGCCAGGGCCTGGCCAGGGTGCGCACGCATATCCCGCGCAATCATAATCCGTTTGACTATATTGACAAGTCGATCATCTCTGTCGACACACTCAAAAACGAAAACGAGTATCGGGTCTATCTCGAACATGCCCGCTGGGACATCATCGTCATCGACGAGGCGCACCATGTCAGCTTCAAGGGGACGCGTACCTTGTCGCATCGTCTGGCCGAGCTGCTTGGCAAATGTTCGGATACCCTCATCCTCCTGACGGCTACGCCGCACAATGGCCGGCCTGAGAGTTTCGCCAGCCTGATGAAGATGCTCGATCCGACCAGCATTGCCGATGGAAAAAACTATACCCCCGAAGATATCCGGGGACTCTTCATCCGCCGTTTTCGCAAGGACGTTGCACACCAGATGCGAGGCGGCTTGCCCGAACGCGAGATTGTGCAGCGGGACGTTGCTGCTGCCGCCACTGAGGAAGCCGCCTGGGCGTTTCTTGATGCCCTGCGCTTCCGCTCTCTTGATACATCGCACTCGGCCAATCAGCTCAAGGGCGGGCAGATGCTGAAATGGGTATCGCTCAAAAAGGCCCTGCTCTCCAGCCCCGATGCCTGTCTGGCCCAAATAGACAATATGGTCAAGGGTATTGACGACGCCAAAGGCGAGGCGGCTCTTGCCGACAGGAAAGCTTTGATCGCACTCAAAAACCTGGTCAGCGCAATCGGTCCGGACGGATTTTCGAAGTACCGTCGTCTGCTTGAACTGGTGCGGGATGAATGGCGCTGGAACGGAAAGGACGCGTCGGACCGGCTGGTCATTTTTACCGAACGCCTTGAGACATTAAGATTCCTCACGGCCCGGCTGGGCCGTGATCTCGGTCTGCCGGACACTGCCGTCGTCGAGATGACCGGAGCTACCAGCGATATTGATGCCCAAAAAATCGTCGAGGACTTTGGCAAGGAAAAGAGTCCTCTGCGCCTGTTGATTGCCACCGATGTTGCCTCCGAGGGGCTCAACCTGCATTTCCAATCCCATCGGCTTGTCCATTTTGACATTCCCTGGTCATTGATGGTTTTTCAGCAGAGGAATGGTCGCATTGATCGCTATGGCCAGACACGCGCGCCGCTGATCGCCTATCTTTTGACCCGCTATCAGGCTGCGGACAAGAGCGCAGATATGCGCGTGCTTGATCTATTGATCGAAAAAGAGAAAACTGCGTACGAGAATATCGGCGATCCGGCCACACTGATGGGGCAGTTTGATGTCGAAAAAGAGGAACTCTATACCGCTGACATGCTGCTCGATCAAACAATGCGTGAAAATTTTTCGGGTATCAGCGATACTCCGCAGTCGACAAACATCCTCGACATGATTCTGGCTGCCTGGCGACCGGAAGGCATGGCCGAAGCAATCCCCTCGACGCAACCGGGGGAGCGGTTTGAAATATTCAACGATTATGAATTTCTGAAACAGGGATTATTGG
>JAKPMW010000391.1 GCA_029548715.1 Spirochaetota bacterium
AACAGAGTCGCTGGTCAACCAGGCCTCTGTGCAGGATTACTTTTTTTGTAAGGGGGGACTACGTGGAATTATTGTGGGACAGATACCCCTGCAATTGAAAAAACCATGCTGCGTGCCAACGGACGACAACCTCGCCCCAAGCGGACAGCGGGTACGTTCCAGTGGCAGGCCAGGCGTCCTTCAGCGATAATCAGTGTAGTGTTTTCGCAGCCACTCAAGCCGCGCACGGGCCTCGAGAATCTGCCGCCTGAGCGCTGTCGAAGCCTGTCCTGACCGTGTCGCCAGATCGAGAAATTCGCGGTAATACCTGACAGCGGCTTCAGCCTCACGGGCATTCCTGTCATAAAAACTGGCAGCATGATACAGGGCTGGCAGGTATCCGGCATTCTGCTCCCTTGTTGCGGCATAGAGCCTGAAAATTCTGGCAAACTGGGCATCAGCCATGGCGAGCTTGCCCCTGCGTCCATAGGTGACTGCCAGGCCGGTGCGTGCGCGAATGTCAATATCGGGATATTGTGGACTCATCGCATTCATGAAAGCCTCAACGGCATCATCCAGCCGGCCCAGTGCCTCCGCGGTATTTCCGGTCCACATGCTGGCAAGGAGCCGGACCCGTTCGTCCTCACTGGCTGCAGCCGATTTGAAATCGGCAAGCGCCTGCTCGTATTTTCCCTGTGAAAACCGGGCCTGCCCCGCATAGACCCTGGCCAAGGCCAGGCGGGGACTTCGGGGATAGCGCCTGACAAAGAGGTCAAGAGCATGGACCGCCTCGTCATACTCGCCTTCTTCATAGACCCTGACCGCATGTGAGAAATCACGGTCTTCGGCACTCTCCTTGCCATCACGGGGAAGGTCAGCCCCGTTGGTCTGAGCACTCTGATTGGTCCGGGTCAGCGCGGTATCCCTTCTGGCTATTTTGAGAAAAAAATACCTGCGCAGCACCACCCGGTTGGATACGATCCTGGCAGTTTCGATTCGCCCCGTACCCTCGGCAACCGCCTTGATGACAAGCTCAATCCGGTCATCAAGCCGTCTGTTACTGAGGATGGTCATCAGTGAGGGCGTGATGAGTCTGTGCTCCCAATCCCCTCCTGCAAGAGGCTCAAGCGGGATTGTGACCAGATCCCCAACCCGTACCTGAAGCGTTTTCTGTTCAAACGACTCAAGGGCCATGCCGGCAGCCAGGGCACACAATACCAGTCCTGCGGCAAACCATGCTGTCTTCATTTTCGTCCTCCCAGACTCCGGGAGCTGCCCCCAGCTTGCACCTGCCTGCCGGTATTCTGTTGCCTGAGACCATCTTCCCCGGGAACAGACCCTGGATCAAGCCTGGATTCGTCGAGCTCGTATTCCTTGCGTTCAAACCGTGTCAGGTTGGAACCAGCCCCCCTGGTAAAAAACCGGACAGGCCCCGCAAGGGAAAAACTGTCGGTTTCAAAAAGCTGTTCTGATGTGTCGATCAGGATTCCGTCCCGCACGGGTCTGTCTTTTGGCAACGATGTCTCAGGCATGGCATCAGGGTCAGTTTCGGGCACCCTTTCGCTCTTTCGTCCTCCCGAAAACAGCAGGAGCGTGAGGATAAAAATCCCCAGGCACATGCCCAGCAGGGGCCACTTGTTTTGTTTGAGCTCGTCAAGAAGATTGAATTCCGGCTTCATGAATCAGACTACACTCCAGACCCGTACCCGGCAACAGAATCAGGTTACCTCGTACTTCTTTTTGAGCTTTTCGAGCTCGTTGACATCAAGGGAGAGTGCCGTCGAGACTCCATCCTCTTCCATGGAAATCCCGTAGAGGGCGTCCGCCACCTTGAGGGTGTTGATATTGTGCGAAATGATGAGGAACTGTGTTGTCTCACGAAATTCAAGAAGCATTTTTTTGAAACGCTCGACATTGGGCCCGTCCAGCGCAGCATCAATTTCGTCCAGCAGACAAAACGGGCTGGGCTTGACCATAAAAATGGCAAACAAGAGGGCGATGGCAGTCATGGATGCCTCACCACCCGAGAGCAAGGCCTCGTTTTGCAGAGCTTTTGAGGGAGGCTGAACCAGGATTTCAATCCCGGACTCGAGTACATTTTCGGGGTTGGTCAGGTTGAGCTCGGCCTTGCCGCCGTCGAAGAGGCGGCGGAAGATCTTGTGAAAATTGACCTTGATCCTGTTAAACGTCTGGTGAAACAGCTCTTCAGAGTTTTTGTTGATTTCCTTGATGATGGACTCAAGATTTTTTTGCGACTTTTCGATGTCGTCAATCTGTTCCTTAAGAAGACGATAGCGTTCGTCAAGCTCACGGCACTCGTCAATGGCCATGGCGTTGACCTGGCCAAGATCTCGCAGTTCATCCTTGATCTTTTTGAGCTCTGTCCGCATCTCTCCGATGTCAAATTTCCGGTTGCGGATTTCTTTTTCGTGTTCGCGGAGGTCAATACTGTAGTTTTCGTAAAAATTTTCGTAGATCGTGCGCATCTCGACCTCGATCATCGTAATGGCACGCGTCGCTTCCTCGGTACGGCCGTGGAACTCCTCAAGCTGCTCCTTGCACTCCCGCGCCTTCTTTTCCTTTCCCGAAGACGCCTGGGTAATGGTTGACAGGCTTTTCGAGATCCGGGCCAGATCGCTTTTCAGTTTTTCCTGTTTTGCAACTGCCTTAGCCTGTTCCTTCTCAAACCCGCCCACCTCGACATCAATCCGGGAGATGGTCTCGCGCGCCTGGGTGATGCTGGCCAGGACACCCTCGCGCTGTTTCTCGACATCGCGGCGAAAGCCCTGCTGGGTTGCCATGCTTTCGTCAACAGCCAGACTTTTTTCGCGCATCTGGACGAGGGCCAGTTGTGAATCGTGCATCATCTGCTTGATGGTTTCGATCCGGGCCTGCTGGTTGCGGATGTCCGTCTCAAGAAAGACAATCCGCTCTTTGTGGGCCTTCTCGTCCCGCTGCATGTCAACAATCGCCTTGTCAAGCGACTCTTTTTGGGAATGGATACCCTCGCGGGCAAAAATGATCTCGTCAAACCCGGAAATCAGGTTATCAAGCTGGGCAAACTGCTGCCGCAACTGGTCCACGGAAGACATTCGCTGCTCGAGACTGTCCCGCAGGGCGGTCAGGGTTGACCTGACCTTTTCCTTGTCGCTGTGGCGGGTAAAATCAAGGGTTGACAGGTCCGAGAGCACATCCTTGCGGCCTTTGAGAAAAACCCCCAGTTCGTCAAGTGCACGGGCAATGCTGGTCTTGAGATCCTGCTTGAGTTCGGCAGACCCCTTCAGCTCAGCCTTGCGCTTGTCGATAGCCTCAACCATGCGGTTGATGACTTCTTCAAGACGGTCACGGGCCTCGACGAGGGCAACCTCAAGATCGGCGATCTTTTTGCGATAGGTTTCGATATTGACCGCATCATCATCCACAATCTTCTGGATGGCAGTGATATCGCGGGCATACTGCTCAAGGTTATCCTGCCGCTCGGCGATCATCCCGGCGAGATTGGACTTTTCCCTGGTCAGGTCTTCGATGATCGCATCAATCTTCGCCAGACGCTGGTCACTCTGCAGCAGGGCTGCATCCCACTCCTTGATATTGAGTTCGAGGGACATCTTGCGATCACCCAGGGAGGCGATCCGCTGACGCAGGGTGCTGATTTCGGTTTCGTGCTGCAGGATCTCGGTCTGAATGGCATGCTGATTATGCTGCAGGTCCTGGCTCTGGGCAAGCGAGGCATCAATCTCCATCTCGATGCTCTTGAGCTTGTCAAGCAGGGCCTGTTTCTTGTCCAGCAGCTTTTGCAGTATGTCATTTTTCGCTTCAAGCTCGCGCTTGAGATCAAAAACCTTGACCAGATGGATATCGACCTCAATGGCAATCCGCCGGTCCATCAGCTTGTTGTAGCGCTCGGCCTTTTCGGCCTGCTTCTTCTTGGTCTGGTACTGCCGCTCGACTTCGATCAGGGTAGGCCGGATCTGCTTGAGGTTGGCCTCGGCCCGTTCAAGATCCCGCTCTGTCTCGCGCCGCTTGTTGCGGTATTTGAGGATCCCCGCCGCCTCCTCAAAAATCTCACGGCGCTCCTCGGGCTTTTGCTTGAGAATCCGGTCGATCTCGCCCTGGCGCATGGAGGCGTATGCCCCCCGCCCAGCGCCTGTTCCCAGAAACAGGTTTGTTATGTCCTTGAGGATGCATTTGTTTTTATTGATAAAAAATTCACTCGTTCCGTCACGGTAAATCCGGCGCGTGATGTTGACCTCGGCATACTCGATGGGAAGGAGGTTGTCCGTATTTTCGATGGTCAGGGATACCTCAGCCAGCGAAAGCGGCTTGAGGGAGGGCGAGCCGTGAAAGATGAGCTGCTCGGATGTTCGCACACGCAAATCGGAAAGCTTTGTCTCTCCAGTTACCCAGTTGAGGGCATCAATCAGATTGGACTTTCCCGCCCCGTTGGGTCCGACGATAGCCGTGATCCCCTTCTGGAAATCAACCACGACCTTGCGTCCAAACGTCTTGAAACCATAGATCTTGAGGTTCTTGAGGAACAAGGGAGCATCCTGTCATTGGAGGTTGTGCCTTTGTAAGATACGCACGAAGGAAGCGTCAAGACAAGGGCACAGACGGTCCCGGCAGGTGTATCTTTGCCGTACCCATCCTTCAGCCGGAGAACCCATGAACACCTGCCTTGAGGCCTTTCGGGCCGTTGTCGAGCTTGTCAAAACCCTGCGTGCCCCTGATGGCTGCCCGTGGGACAGGGAACAGACCCTTGAAAGCATCACACCCTACATCCTCGAGGAATGCCACGAGCTGCTTGAGGCCCTGGCCCGCAGGGACGAGAGTGGAATTTGTGAGGAAAGCGGAGATCTCCTCTTTCAAATCGTGTTTCTTGCCCAGATCGAGGCTGAAGCGGGTCGCTTCGGGATGAAAGAGATTCTCGAACGGATTCATGCCAAGATGGTCTCACGGCACCCCCATGTATTCGGGGATGCGGCCGTGCACGATGTTGAAACCGTCCTTGCCAACTGGGAAAAACTCAAGGCTGCCGAGCAGGACAAGCAACACCGCACCTCCATCCTGGATGGGGTCCCGTCCAGCCTGCCGGCACTCTCCCGCGCCGCTGCTGTCCAGCGCAAGGCCGCCCGCGTTGGTTTTGACTGGTCCGATATCAGGGATGTCCTTGAAAAGGTCGCAGAGGAGATTGACGAACTCAGGGAGGCCGAGGCAGCCCGGGATCAGACGGCCATCCGGGAAGAGTTTGGGGATATCCTCTTTGCCCTCGTCAACCTGGCCCGAAAAAGCGGAATAGACCCCGAACAGGCCCTGACAGCGAGCACGGAAAAATTCATCCGCCGCTTTCACCACATTGAAGGTCAGGCCGTCCGGAGCGCGACACCCCTGGGGGATTGTTCCCTCGAAACAATGGACCGCTGGTGGGATGAGGCAAAGGCCCTCGAACGAACCGAAGCCCAGCCAGGCTGACACGCATCAGCCACGTGGGACAAGGCGGACTCCGAGTTCGCGAAAAAACTCTTCAAGCACGACCCGCTGATACACGAGCCTGGTGTCCAGCGCGAGGCCGCGCTCGATCTCGATCCCGAAAGCGGGAATCCTGCGGGTTGCACAATACCATGTCAGCGTGTCAGGCATGGGCTTTTGCACAACCACAAACCTGTTTTGTGCCCAGATCCGGGCATTGACCCGTCCGGCAACGCGTTCTGCAAGCGGGATCAGTTCGGGAAGGTCAATGAAAAAACTCTGGCCATATTCGTTCCAGTCTGTCCTGAACTGGTTCCACCCCTCATGGAGATTCAGGACAAAGTCGATCCTGTGCGTCTCGATCCACCTGCGAACATGGTGAGCCAGAAGGTCAATCGCCGTGTAATTGTCCCGCTGCAGTCCAAACTGGCGATTGATGTCTTCAATGTACGAACGCGTATTGATCCGTCTGGCCGGTGCAACCGGCCAGGGACAGGCGACAAGATACCCCCGATCGGGCTGCCGGGTACGGATAAAGGATTCGAGGTACTGCCCGGCAGACTGCTCGTCACTGTGGGGAGCAAACAGCAGGATGCGCGGCCCAGGCTTGCCGGTATCGAACGTGTAATACCAGGTTGCAAAGTCGGTTCCGGGCATGAGGGCGTGCCCCCGCCAGACCGATGCGGAGGCAGATATCGCCACGCAGGTACAGATCAGCAGTACCGCAGCAGATCTCACTGACCGGACTCCCGCAGGACACCTTCGGCCAGCCCGCGATACCGCTGGATATCCGCCAAGAGCGCCTTTTCTTCGGCAGTCCGCTTTTCGGAATACAGTCGCTCATGTATCTTCTGTTGATCAAGAAACGAATAGCGCTGGACAAAATCCCTGGCAAACTCCGGGAAAGCACGATTGCTCTTGTCATATCCCCGCTGGCTCCGCACATAGACATCAGCCCATGAAACAGGTCCGGAGAATGCAACAAGCTCAAGTCCCGGCCTGTTGTCGAGATCAAGCAGGACAAACCCGTTTCCCGGGTGCTCGAGGGTACAAGTCTGCGGTGGCAGGGCCGTCCAGACACCATTGGGCCGGATCCGGATATCCAGAACCAGCTGACCCAGAGCATCAAAACCACAGGAGACGATATCATCCAGACCATCCCCGTCCACGTCGATGATATCCAGACGATGGAAGTGGGCCATGACCGGGGCAAGAGTCGTCACGAGGGCTCCGCCCTTGTAGAGACCGATCCTGGGGTTCCCCTCAC
>JAKPMW010000407.1 GCA_029548715.1 Spirochaetota bacterium
TCCCGGGATTGCGGAAGGCCGCCTGGCGCAGATGGAGTCTGTTCGTTCAGCCCTGCAGGCATGGCAGGCTGCTGATGCCGCTGAAGAAAAAAAACGCCAGATCCTGGTTGAAGAGGAAGCACGTCGTCGCCAGTTGTCAGGGACGGCGGAAAGCGAGGCGCTGCGGGCCAGGGACGAGGCCGGCCTTGCCCGCAGCCGCTATGCCATGGCACGGGAGCAGGCTTGCGCCGGGGCCAACGCTGTCCTGGCTGACCTGCCATCCGAAGCCGATTCGTTCGCCGTCAGCAGCATCGAACAGCGACTCGGTGCGTTGCGGACACCCCTGGTGGCCCTTGCCGAAGAAGCGGCTGCCCGTCGGGGGCGGCTTGCAGGTGAGGACGCCCTGCAGGATCAGTATGTAACAGCCCGTGAGGCCTGCGACGCAGCGCACAGGACCTGCGAGCAGGCCCGTGAAGCAGTGGATGGGGCCATGGCCATCCTGCGACACTCGCTTGTAACCCTGGATCTGCCCGATGAGGTGGCAATGCTTCCCCGGTCCGAAAGCGAAGCCCTTGCACTGCGTGACAGGCTGGGTGCCAGGGTCGTCGAGGTCTCGCGCATCCTGGGTGAAGCTCGCGCTGCACGGGACAGCCTGGCCAGGAAAAAAGCCGAGCATCTCCGGCTGGCCGGGACCATCGCCTCCTGCCGCAAGGAGCTCGGCGAAGCCCGCCGCAGGCTGGTACTCGTCCAGGGGCTGCGCACTCTTCTGAAGGGTCTTGGTCCCTGGATTGCACGCTATGCCCTTCCTCTCGTTGCCCGTCAGGCGACGGCCCATTTCCGCAGGATCACCGGCCGGAGCGAGCAGATCTTCTGGAGTCACAGTGAGACAGCCAGTTACTGTATCACTCTCGCCGAGAGCGAACAGGACAGCGGAGCGAGGACCTTTGAGCATCTGTCCGGCGGGGAACAGGTGGCAGTGGCCCTCTCCCTGCGCGCTGCCCTTGTCGAGTCTCTTTCCTCATCCGGGTTTGTGATTTTTGATGAACCGACGATCAACCTTGATGCCGAGGCCCGGGCCAGCTTGGCAAGTTCGTTCAGGACGATTTTTGGCCGGATCGAGCAGGCCTTTGTCATTACCCACGACGACAGTTTTGAGGCCATGGCCGACAACGAACTGCGCTTTGGGTAAACTGCGCGCGAAGCAGGAATCTTGAAAATTTTCAGGGATGCGCTATGCTCCCTGTAATGATCCTTTGTGGAGGGAAAACATGAAACGCATGCTTGTATTTGGTCTGTTGCTGGGTCTTCTTGCGGTGGGTACGCTCGCTGCTGACGAGGGTGAGTGGTCCGAGTGGGTTGCCGCCCAGTGGAAGGACGGAAGCTGGTACCTGGGCAAGGTTGCCGGGCAGACGTCTGATGGAAAGTACAAAATCAATTATGCCGATGGCGACAAATGGGTGGTCCGTGAAGACCAGATTATCAAGATTCCCGCCCGGATGAATCTCAAGGTAGGGGACAAGGTCATGGCTGCCTGGTCCAACAAGCGCTTTTATCCGGGCAGCGTGCGTTCGGTCACCGCTGCCGGAGCCGTGATTGCCTGGGATGACGGTGATCAGCCCCTCTTGGTTGCGCATGGGCAGATCATGCCCCCCCTTGCTGCCGAATAAGGGCAGTCTGTAGTCTGGCACCCGGCATGACCGGGTGCGCCTTGCCGCCGGCTGCTTTCCGGCGGTTTTTTTATATACCACCTGCCATGCTGGGGGTGTGCTGTATCGTCCAGACCGGTATCCCGGGAAGCAGGGGCAGGTATCCCTACCGAAATGACGCATCCCATGACCCGGTTCCTCGATCGGGCTTGATTGTTTCTGGCGGAGTATGTCATACTGGGCAGGAACACGGAGGAAGGACAATATGTCTGGGGCGCACGCTATCATGCACGGGGAGGGCCGGATACCGGAAAGCGAGTACCGGTTCTTTTTCGTGACCAATGTCGCCTACCTCTTCGGATTTGTTGCCCACGCCATCTTCCTGACCGTGTTTTCACTCCTGGGTATCCCCGAGATGGTGTTGCACAATGTTGCCAGCTGTTTTGTGTTTTTTGTTGCCATTCTTGCCAACCAGAGGCGGCGATACCGCCTTGCCATGAGCCTGGCGTTTTCAGAAGTGCTGGTCCATGCAGTCCTGGCGGTTGTTTTTGTCGGACAGGCCAGCGGTTTCCAGTACTACGTCTTTGTGGCGGTCCCCCTTATTTTCTTTGTGACGGTTGTTCCGGGGTGGGTGCGTTTTGTGATGGCGCTGGTTGCCTTTCTGGTATATGCGTCCATTTCATATTTCCTGCGCGGTGAGCCGGTTCATGCTGTCGATACGTGGGTGTTGTACATCATCAGGGGTGGCAATATTGCGGGTGTTGTGGCCGGGTTTTCGTTTATCGGGTACTGGTATGGGCGTATCAACCAGACTGCCGAGGCGGCACTCTATGCTGAGCGAAACAAGCTGCGCGAGCAAAACGAACGCATGCAGAGCGAACTCGAAATGGCCCGGCGGATCCAGCTCCAGCTTGTTCCTGCGACCGGTCCCGTCAAGGGGCTGGCCTTCCAGTACCAGCCGATGACCATCATTGGGGGAGATTTTTATGATTTTGTCACCTTTGCCGGGCGCCCTGAGGAAGTCGGACTGTTTATCAGTGATGTTTCGGGGCACGGGGTACCGGCCGCACTGATAGCCTCCATGCTCAAGAGTACCCTCTTGCAGTCCGTTGATATTCTGGACGATCCACCCCGCCTGATGGGCCGGCTCAATGATACCCTTGTTTCCAAGACAAACGACAATTTTGTGACTGCGTTTTACGGAATCTGCAACCTCGAAACGGGGGAGATGCGCTTTTGCAATGCGGGGCACAATACGCCCTGGGTTATTGCGAAGGAGTCGGTGTTTCCGCTTGAATCAGGTCGCCCCGGGTTGCCGCTTGCCATTTTTCACAATGCGCATCTTGCAGAGCGGGGCCGGGAATACCAGGTCGAACAGACGTTTTTGCCGCTCGATTCGCACATCCTTTTGTATACGGACGGTCTGACCGAGACCCGGGGAATGGATGGACGGGAGTACGGAGACTATCGTCTGGCCGAGGTCCTCATGCTGCACAGGCACGAACCGGCCGGGGA
>JAKPMW010000216.1 GCA_029548715.1 Spirochaetota bacterium
CCACCAAGTCGGTCTGGCAGGACGGGTATGCCATGGGCTATATGCAGGCCTTCAATATTGACGACTCGGGTGCCATCACGGGGATATTCTCGAACGGGCAGAAACGGATGTTGGGGCAGGTTGCCCTGGCCACCTTTACCAACCCGGGCGGACTCGAAAAGGCTGGCTCAAACTATTTTATGGCAAGCAATAACTCGGGGAATGCCCGTGTCTCGGCCGCCCTGACCGAGGACAAGGGAACGATCCGGGCTGGTGCTCTCGAAATGTCCAACGTCGATCTCTCCGAGGAGTTTACCGACATGATTGTGACCCAGCGCGGGTTCCAGGCCAACAGCCGGACCATCCAGACCTCGGACCAGATGCTGCAGGAAGTCCTGACGCTCAAACGATAAGCGGGTTTTGATACCATGGTGTACGCGGGACCGGCCATTTGGCTGGTCCCGCTGCGTTTTTGAAGGCACGAAATTGTGAGACTGTGAGGCGACTCCGGGAGTCCAAGCGCAAAAGCATGAAAGTGTCATGCATATCCCGGATTACTGCCCGGGATACGGGCCACGACATATCCCGTGCTTGCTCCTCCGGATCCCGCTGGCTATACTGTCAGGGGCATCAGCCGGATCGAGGGGAGCGACAATGATCAAGGTGACACGGTTTAACGGCAGCGAATTCTGGATTAATCCGCATCAGATTGAGTTTATGGAAGAAACTCCCGATACTGTTATAAAAATGTTCTCCGAAAAAAAGATTGTGGTCAGGGAGAAGGCTGCTGAAGTGATTGCGCGCATCATGGAATACCGCAGGCAGCTTGGGGTCACGGGAAATGACTCGACATTTTAATGATGTCGTGACGAGGGCGGGAGAGACATAATGGATCTCGGAACAGTAGGCGGAATTATTGGCGGGTTTGCGGCCATCATCATCTCGGTTTTCTGGGGTGGTGGTACGCTCGACACCTATATAGACATTCCATCGGTTTTTATTACAGTTGTGGGTTGTTTTTGTTCTGTGCTGATATCCTACCCTTTGAAGAAGGTTTTTGGCATGGTGGGTGTACTCAAGCACGCCTTCTTTACCAAAAAGGAGGATCCGGCCCACATCATTGACATGCTGGTGACCTTTTCTGAAAAGGCCCGTCGCGAGGGGCTTTTGGCCCTTGAGGATGATGTGGATGAGGTCTCTGACAATTTTCTCAAAAAAGGCATCCAGCTTGTGGTTGACGGCACTGATCCTGAACTTGTTCGCAACCTGATGTCCACCGATCTCAACAATATCGAGGCCCGGCACATGGAGGGGATCAATATTCTTGTTTTTGGTGCGGCGGTTGCGCCGGCCTACGGAATGATCGGGACCCTGATCGGTCTGATCGCCATGTTGAAAAATATCGAGGACAAGTCATCACTTGGTCCCAACATGGCTGTCGCCCTGATCACCACCATGTACGGATCGGTTATGGCCAACCTGATCTTCCAGCCCCTTGCGACCAAGCTGGACGGCAACCACAGGCGCGAGATGATCATGAAGGAAATCATGATTGAGGGAACACTCTCCATCCAGCAGGGTGACAATCCGCGCATTGTAAAGGAAAAACTCGCATCCTATCTGCCACCGGCCCAGCGCGAGGCTCTTGGCGGAGACGACAGGGACTGAGACATGGGCAAGAAGTCAGAGAAGAAGTCATACGCAGCGCCTGAGTACATGCTCACCTATGGTGACATGGTAACCCTGCTCCTGACCTTTTTTGTCGCCATGTTCACCTTTGGCGAGGCCGATCCACGAGAGATGCGTCTGATCCTTTCGTCCTTTTCGGGGAACCTCGGAGTCTTTGAGGGAGGCATGACGCTTTCAAAGGGACAGCTGGCTGACATGGGAATGACCATCGAGTCACTCCCCTCAACCGAGCGGGGAAGTTCGATGGCTCGTTCAATCAAGCAGGCCCAGGAGATTCTCAAGCCCGAGATCCGCTCGAAGATGGTGCGGGTGAGTGAGGATGAGCGGGGGATTGTCATCAGTCTGGCTTCGGATACGTTTTTTGGACCCGGGTCTGCCCGCCTGAATCTCGAACGCGGGGCGGACCTCCTCAAAAAGGTGGTCCAGCTTGTCGAAAGGGCCACCAACCAGAAGCTGCGTATCGAGGGCCATACGGACGACACCCCTGTGGGTGAGGGCGGGGCCGGTGAAGAGCGCTACAGGGATAACTGGCAGCTTTCGACCGCCCGGGCCCTGGCGGTTCTCGCCCATATGACAAAAGAGGGTGTTCCGGGTAACCGGCTTCAGGTCGGAGGCTTTGCCGACAACAAGCCCATTGAAAGCAATGATACGCCCGAGGGTCGGGCCTACAATCGCCGCGTTGATATAGTCATGCTGCGGAACTGAGACAAAGGAGCCTCAAGATGCCTGAAGATATGGATGATTTTAATTTTGGGGATGATGAAGGCGGCGGTGAGGGTGAGGGCGGACAGGCTGAGTCGTCCGGCGGAGGTGGTCTCAAGCGCTTTTTATCCGGGACGATCCTCAAGGTCCTCATGTATGTTGCGGCCGGGATTGCCGTATTTATCATCGCACTTTTTGCAGGAAAGATGGGAGGCGGATCGGCAGCCAAGGATGATGCCTATGCCCAGGATCAGAAAGCCCTTGAGCAGAAGGCTCCTCCGCTTGCGACCTTCGAACTCAAGGAGTTCATGAGCAATACTGCCGATGTTGACACCACCCATTTTATCCGCATGAAGCTGAGTCTGGGGTACGAAAAGAACAATCTCCTCCTGCAGACAGAGCTTTCCGAGCGGCGCAAGCAGATTTTTGACCTGATCATGCTGACACTCAACAAAAAGCGCAAGGAAGACCTTGATTCGGCCCAGAAAAAGCAGGATCTCAAGGACGAACTGATCAAGCTGATCAACGGGCTTTTGCAAAACGGAAAGATTGACGACGTCTACTACGAGGAGTTCTCTGTCAACTGAGGGACGAGAAAATTCTCAGTATCCGGTGTCAAGCTGGCGACAATAACATGAAGAAGGCGCTTTTGCCTTGCATGGCCGGCGCTTTCCTTGGTAGATTTCCCGCGGGACGGCATGGTCCTGCGGGGACGTCTTTGAGGATGGAGAGCGGACGATGACCGAAGTACTGTCACAGGAAGAGATAGACGCCCTTCTTTCGGCCATCACGACCGATGGTGAACCCCAGACGGCAGGCATGGACCTCTCGACCCGGGTCGCTACCGAGCAGCGCAAGGTCAAGATTTACGACTTCAAGCGTCCTGACAAGTTCTCCAAGGACCAGATCCGTACATTGCAGATGATGTACGAAAACTTTGCCCGTACTACAACCACCAGCCTTTCGGCGCTTCTGCGCACCATGGTGCACGTACACGTTGCGACCGTGGACCAGTTGACGTATGAAGAGTTTATCCGCTCGATTCCCAGTCCGACCACGCTCGCTGTGATCAATATGGACCCCCTCAAGGGGAGCGCGATTTTCGAGATTGATCCGGCCATCACCTTTACCGTAATCGACCGGCTTTTCGGCGGGGGCGGGGAGTCGGCCAAGATCAGCCGCGAACTGACTGACATCGAGCAGTCCGTTATGGAAAACATCATTGTCCGTATTCTCTCCAACCTGCGCGAGGCCTGGGCCAACGTGATCGACCTCAGGCCTCGCCTGGGCGACATCGAGACCAACCCGCAGTTTGCCCAGATTGTGCCACCCAACGACATGGTTGTGCTGGTGACCATCGAGACCAAGGTGGGGACCGTGGAGGGGATGATGAATTTCTGTATCCCCTACATTACGATCGAGCCCATCATTTCAAAGCTTTCGGCCCAGTACTGGTATTCCAGCATCCGCAAGGGCACGACCAGCGAAAATCTCAATGTGATCAAGGACAGGCTTGATACGGTTGATATCGTGGTTAGCGCCGAGCTTGGTTCGGTTGACATCATGACCAACGATCTTCTCGCACTCTCGGCCGGGGATACCATTCTTCTGCCAAATTCAAAGATTAACTCGGATATGGTCATCAAAATCGGTGACCGGCCAAAATTCAAATGCCGCCCGGGAATTGTGGGCAGCCGTATGGCTGTCCAGGTGACCGGGAAACTCGAGGATATAACCGAGGAGTCCCTCGAGGAGATCGCATTAGGAGGGGATGACAATGAGTGACGGTTCGCTGTCCCAGGACGAGATTGATGCCTTGTTGCGTGGTACCGAGGAGCTGATGGGCGGAGGGGGCGGCCAGGCGACAGCGGCTGCCACAGGATTTACGGCTCCGACTGCGTCGGGAGAGTCCCTGAGCGATGTTGAAAAAAACAGCGTCCTTGATGTCCTGCGGGCTGCCACGGAATCGGCTGCCTCCAGCATGGGCGCACTTCTCTCGGCCAAGGTTTCTGTGGGAATGATGGGGGTTGAGGTCATGCGCCCCGAGGAGATCCGCAGCGAGCTTGGTGGCGGACTGGTTCAGGTTACCATGAACTATGCCGACGGGCTGAGTGGCGAAAATGTCTTTGTCATCCCTGATTCGGCTGCGCTGATGGTTGCCAATATCGCCATGGGACAAAACAGCCAGGAGCTGACCCCCATGGTGCTCTCAACCCTCTCCCAGACCATGACCCAGGCGTGGGGGGCTGCTGCTTCCAACATGTCAGCGCGTCTGGGCAGGGCTGTCCGCTTCAACGAAGCCCGGGCTGAAAGTGCTCACGGAAATACCGCCCTGACCCTGCCGGGTGGGGGGAGCATGCTGCGTCTTGCCTACCAGTTGCGGATTGAAGGGCAGAGTCCGGTGCAGGTCAGCCAGATCATGTCCATGAAAGGGGCGCGGGAGATCATCAACGCCGCCATGGGGATCGGGTCCGATATGTCCTTTTCGGGCATGGGCGGTGCCCAGCCGATGGGGGGCGGTTTCGCCGGTGGGATGAGCCTGCCGGGTGTCCCCCAGCAGGCAGCGTCCCAGGCTGTCGGGATTTCGAGTGTCCAGTACCCCCAGCTCCAGCAAAACGCGGGCTCGGCCCAGATGCCGCACAACATCAGCGTGCTGATGGATGTGCAGATGCAGCTTTCGGTCGAACTCGGGCGAACGCGGAAAAAGATATCCGAGATCCTGTCCTTTGGTGAGGGTTCGATCATCGAGCTGGACAAGCTGGCCGGTGAACCGGTGGACGTCCTTGTCAACGGAAAGCTGATTGCCAAGGGTGAGGTCGTGGTTATCGATGAAAACTTTGGAGTGCGCGTGACCGAGATTGTCTCACCCAACAGTCGTCTCGAATATACGACCTGATTTCGGATTCCAGCGCCGCACCCGTTGCGGCGCGCTAAAAAAAAGACTTGCAGTCTTCCCCTCCGGTGCGCTATACTTCCCGTGCATTCTGGAGGGGAAATGCGCCTTTTTGTGCTATTAATGGCCCTGCTTGTGCCGGCCCTTCTTTCAGCCGCACCGCAGCAGGCGACCAACCAGGCTGGTACCGGCTTAAGTGCTGTCGGTCAGCGGATGCAGGAGCTGGCGGGGACCGGCTCACGCAGCGAGCTGGCGGCGCCGGGCGGGCTGGGGACCTTCGTCGAAACGATTATTGTGCTTGCCCTCTTTATCGCCGGTATTTACGGCGTCTTCCGTTTTGTCCAGCGCAAGCGGAATCTGGGGGAGACCGGAGAGGACGCGATCCGTGTCCTTGCCAACCGCAGTGCGGGAGGCAACCGGGCTGTGCAGGTGATCGAGGTCGGGCGAAGGGTCTTTGTCATCGGGGTCGGCGATTCAGCCATCAATCTTATCGCTGAGATCGAGGATGAGGAGACGCTGGAGTCACTCCGGCTCGATCACGTCCGGTCAGCCCCGGGGCAGGGTGAGGGCTTTTTCGATCGCCTTGTCAGCATGCTGGGGCGTTCAAAGCCGGCCGCCCGGGGGCAGGTTTCGCGTGAAAAACTCGAGTACCTGCGTGCCCAGAAGGAACGGCTGGCCCGGCTCAGAAAAGAGCCCTGATTTTTCCTCCCGAATGTAAGGATGTATGAGGACCATAGAGGGATGCGCTGATTGCGGCCGTGTCCGGGGGGGATGCATGTCAGTCTTGTCAAGGCGAATCATACTGGCCGTTGTCGTGCTGGTTCTGGTGACACTCCAGGCCGGACCGCTCGAGGCTCAGGCTGGTCCCAATTTTGTGCTTCCCAAGATCACCTTTGGGGTCGAGCAGGCGCAGCGGCCCGGTGAGGTTGCGGTGGCCATGCAGGTCCTGCTGCTTCTGACCGTCCTTTCACTGGCTCCGGCGATTATCATGATGGTTACCAGTTTTGTCCGTATCTCGATTGTGTTTTCATTTACCCGGATGGCGCTGGCAACACAGCAGATGCCCCCCAACCAGGTCCTGATGGGCCTGGCTCTCTTTTTGACCATCTTTGTCATGGCACCCACCATCAAAAAGGTCAACGATGAGGCCTTGCAGCCCTTTTTGGCGCAAAAGATCAACGCTGACCAGTTCTACGAAAAGGGAATATCACCAATCCGTGATTTCATGTTTCGCCAGACCCGCGAAAACGATATTGCCCTCTTCATGCACCTGGCCAAGGAACCACGTCCCAAGACCCGGGCCGATATTCCGACCTATGTCCTGATTCCCGCATTTATCGTATCCGAGATGACAACGGCCTTCAAGATCGGTGTCCTGATTTTTGTCCCCTTTATCATCATTGACATGGTGGTGGCTTCGGTCCTGATGTCCATGGGTATGATCATGCTTCCCCCGGTCATGGTCTCCCTGCCGTTTAAAATCATCCTTTTTTATCTTGTCGACGGCTGGAATCTCCTGATTCGCAAGCTGGTCGAGGGATTTGTCTAGGAGAGTGGCATGGATTTTGACCTGATTGTGCGCATCGTGCGCGATTCGCTTCTGCAGATTCTCCTCCTTTCGGCACCGATGCTGGGGATCAGCATGTTTGTCGGCCTCCTGATCTCGATCTTTCAGGCCACGACCTCGATCCAGGAGCAGACCCTGACCTTTGTGCCCAAGATCGTTTCGATCTTTCTGGCCCTGATCGTGTTTGGCAACTGGATGCTCTCGTCCCTTGTTGATTTTTCCCGGCGCCTGTTTGACATGATCCCGCTGATGACGAGGTAGCCATGATCGACACGGGGCTTGTCATCCAGTTTCAGGTCTTTTTGCTGGTCTTCGCCCGCATTTTCGGGATGATGGCCCTTGCCCCGTTTTTTTCCTCGCTTGCAATTCCGTTCCGTTTCAGGGCTACCCTGGCCCTCCTGGTGACGCTGATCATGGTGACCCTTGTCCTCAAGGTGCCCGTGCGTCCCGAAATTTCAATTGTCCACTATATCCTCCAGCTTGTGGGCGAACTTCTTGTCGGGATCACCATCGGATTTCTTGTGGGCGTGTTTTTTTCAGCGCTCTCATTCGCGGCCGAACTGTTTTCGATGCAGATGGGTCTGACCATCACCAATGTCTTTGATCCCCAGGCCCAGATCGAAGTCCCTGTTCTCGGACAGTTGCTCTCCCTCTTTGGGGTCCTTGTCTTCATTGCCGTGGGGGCACACCACCACCTGCTCAACGGGATCTGGAGCAGCTACGGGAGTCTCCCCGTGATCGAGATCTCCCGCCAGGCAGGGCCCTTTGCCCAGGGTGCGGCTGCGGCCTTTAGCGGGATGTTTGGCGTGGCCATCAGGATTGCCCTGCCCCTGATCGGGGTCTCGTTTTTGCTGTCCGTCTCGATGGGTATCCTGGCCAAGACTGCGCCCCAGCTTAACATCCTGATGCTGGGATTTCCCATCCAGATCCTGGTCGGGTTTCTCGTCCTGATCGCTTCGCTCCCCTTCATGTTCCGCTTCATCGGGAATGTGATCAGCGAGAGCATTGCCTTTGCCCTCAGGGTGATGGGGGGTGCGGCATGATGGATGAAAGGCTTGTATTGCTGAACACCCTCCTGCCTGCAGGCAGACCGTATTATATCGACCTGCAGTTTTTTGCCGCCGAGGATGAGGGCCGGACAGAGGACCCGACAGAGTCCCGCAAGCGCAAGGCCCGCGAAGAGGGCAAGGTCCCCAAGAGTCAGGACATGTCCGGGGCCATCGTGCTTCTCGTGGTATTCTGGACCCTCTCGTTTTTCGGGAGTTCGATGGTCAGCGGTTTTCGTGAGGCGTTTACCTATTGCATTGACAACATGTACACCATCGAGATCAGCACCAACTCGCTGCGAACCCTCTTTTTGCATTTTATCCTTCTGTTCCTCAAGATCATGGCTCCGGTCCTGATCATGGCCATCATCATCGGCGTGGCCTCAAATGTGATGCAGGTCGGATTTTTGTTTACCTGGAAGCCGATCAAGCCGGATATCTCGAAGATTGCCTTTACCCCGCAAAAGATCTTCCAGCGGGTCCTGTTTTCAAAGCAGGCAATGGCCAATCTTGTAAAATCTGTCATGAAAATTTCCATTATCGGGCTTGTTGCCTGGATGATCATTGAGGGCGAACTGCCCAAGATGATCAACCTGATGGATGTGGGTGTGGCAGCCGCCCTGGATTCTGTCACCGATGTTGTGTTTGTCCTTGTCAACGCGGTCTGTATTGCCCTCCTTGCGCTTTCGATACCGGACTACATCTTCCAGCGCAAACAGCACCTTGAGTCGTTGAAGATGTCTGTCCCCGAATTGAAGGAAGAGCACAAGATGGAGGAGGGAGATCCCCGGGTCAAGCAGCGGATCATGCAGAAGAGCCGCGAGCTGGCCCAGCGCAATCTGCCCGCGATGGTCAAAAAGGCGGACGTTATCATTACCAACCCGACCCACCTGGCCATCGCCCTTCAGTACGATATCAATATCCATTCCCAGCCGGTCGTGGTGGCCAAGGGTGCCGACCATCTGGCCTTTGTCATCCGTCAGATCGCCACCGAGGCCGAGGTGCCCATCATGGAAAACAAACCGCTGGCCCAGGCTCTCTACCGCGACGTTGACCTGGGTGAGCCGATTCCGGAAAACCTTTTCAATGCGGTTGTTGCCGTCTACCAGAGGCTCGAAAAATTCAGGCGCAGGGATTTTGCGGGGGTACGGACATGATACCGGAGAGACTGATGTCAGGAAATCATGTGAGCAAGGAGACCATGTATGGCTGAACCTGTCCGCAAGGGGTTGCATGCCGATATCATGCTGGCTGTTGCCGTGATTTCAGTCGTTTTCATGCTGATCATTCCGCTGCCCACGGTTTTGCTGGACATGCTGATTGCGCTCAACCTGATGCTCTCACTCGTCGTGCTCCTGACCGTGATGTACATGAAAAACGCGGCGGATTTTTCGATCTTTCCTTCCCTGCTGTTGCTGACCACGGTCTTTCGCCTGGCGCTCAATGTTTCCACCACACGGGTTATTCTTTCAGATGGCCTGCAGTTTGACGGAGCCATCATCCGGGCCTTTGGTGATTTCGTTGTCGGGGGGAATTACGTTGTCGGTCTTGTGATCTTTCTCATCATCACGGCCGTCCAGTTTCTCGTCATTACCAAGGGTGCAACACGCATCTCCGAAGTGGCAGCCCGCTTCAGGCTGGATGCCATGCCCAACAAGTACATGGCCATCGACGGCGAGCTGGCCAGCGGCCTGATTACCGAGGAAGAGGCAAAAAGCCGGCGCAAGGTTGTCCAGGCCGAGACGGATTTTTACGGATCAATGGATGGAGCTTCCAAATTCGTCAAGGGCGATGTGACGGTTGGACTCCTGATCACCTTTGTCAACATTATTGGCGGAATCATCATCGGGACCACCATGCGCGGCGAGCCGCTCTCGGCGGCTGCCGGGACCTACCTTCTCCTGACAGTGGGTGACGGTCTTGTGTCCCAGATTCCGGCCCTCCTCTTCTCCACCGCAACAGGCATGATCGTGACCCGGTCAATCTCCGAAGGCGGACTGAGCGAGGATCTTATGGAACAGCTCTCAGGCCAGCCCAAGGTCTTCATGATTTCTGCCGGATTTCTGGCTTTCCTCGGATTCCTTCCCGGGTTTCCCAAGATTCCGCTCTTTGGTCTGGCAGGCCTGTTGTTTTTCCTGGGCTGGAGGATGATGCGCACCTCGCAGGCGGAGGAGGCGGCCAATGCCGAGGCTGAGGCGGCGCCGCATACAGCCGAGCCGGAGACCCTGGCTCCGGTGCAACCCGAACTCTTCGAGCTCGAAATCGGCTTTGCCCTGATTCCCCTTGTGGATGTGTCCCATGGTGGTGACCTGATTTCCCGAATCGGCAACCTGCGCAAGCGGAGTGCCAACGAGATGGGTATTGTGGTCCCGCAACTCAGGATCAGGGATAACCCCCGGCTCGGTCCCAACCAGTACTCGATCAAGATCCGTGGGGTTGAGGTGGGCAAGGGCGAATTGCAGGTCGAGCAGTTTCTGGTCATCAATCCGCGCGGAGCTCCGGACGGAGTTCCGGGGATGGATACGCGCGATCCCACCTTCGGGCAGGCTGCCCGCTGGATTGAGCGTGACATGCGCACGACGGCTGAGGATCTGGGATACACCGTGGTCGATTGTCCCAGTGTGCTGGCCACCCATCTCGGGGAGGTGCTCAAAAGCTACGCACCCGAGTTTGTTACCATGCAGCAGACACAGATCTTTCTTGATTCCATCGAAAAAAGCAGCCCGGCCATTGTTCGCGAGGTCAAGGAGCGGGGTGCCCGCCTCGGCGATATCCAGAAGGTCTTGCAAAACCTCCTGCGCGAGAGGGTTTCGATTTCCAATATGGAGCGCATCCTTGAGCTGGTGGCCGAGCATTTCAGCTCGGGTATCAGGCACGAGATGCTGACCGAGCGGGTCCGCCAGGGCCTGGCCATGCAGATATCAAGTTCTCTGGCCAATAACGGAGTGCTCAAGGTTGTCGAAGTGGATGGTGAGACGGAAGAACTTCTTTCGGACGCTGTGGATGTTGATATGGAAGGAAACATGACGGCCAGCCTGGATCCCGAGATACTCAATGCCCTTATCCAAAACGCTGTGCAGACCATCGGTTCCATTGATGATCCCGAGTTCAACAATATTGTACTCTGCACGGCGCCCAACAGGCTCTTTTTGCAGCAGGTGTTTGAAAAATCCCTTCCGGGTGTCCGGGTTATTTCCTACAACGAGTTGTCAAGAAACACCCGTCTCGAGATTCTGGGCCAGTTGGGCGTTTCACAGGCTGCGCCGGCCTGGGCGTAAAACAGTTCTCATCCACTGGCTGGTTTGTTTCGATATTCAATATGGGGGAAAAGCATGGCATACAAGACCTTTACCGGGGAATCCATTAAAGAAGCGCGGGACGCTGCCCGTCTCGAATTTGGAGATGATTTCAAGGAAGTCGACCACAAGATCACGGTGCATCGGACAGGGCTGTTTGGTCTTTTTGGGCGCAAGGAATTTTACCAGATTACGGTCAGTTATGACGAAACTGCGCCCCAGCGGCGTTCGGGTTCATCCCGCGAGATGGCTGAGCGGGTCGAGATTCTCGAGCGGATCAAGAAAATCGCCGAAGAGCGGCGCCGGGAGCAGCAGGTCCGGACCGAGCCGCTGCCCCATAACGAGCCGGCTACGGGCAAGCGCCCGGTCGGGGACGAAATCGCCGAGCTCAAGGACATGCTGGCTACCATGATGCAGGCCGGCGCCGATGCTGGACGGAGAAAAACAGCACACCACCCTGGATTCAGCCGGGTTCGCGAGTTCCTGCTTTCCAATGACTTTGGGCGCGACTGCATCGAACAAACGATGGAACATCTCGAATCGAGCCTGACCTTTCGCCAGAGCAGCGATGAAGAGCTGGTCAAGAGTACGCTCGAAGCATGGCTGACCTCCCTGGTCAGGACCGCTGTTCCTCCCCTTGGAGAAGATGAAGGCCCGCGGGTGCTGGCCCTGGTCGGGCCGACTGGTGTCGGAAAGACGACGACCCTGGCCAAGATAGGTGCGGAGCTTGCACTCAGGCAGCACAAGCGGGTTGCCTTTTTGACCATGGACAACTACCGGATCGGGGCCCAAGAGCAGCTTGAGAAGTATGCCGAGATCATGCGTTTGCCCATCCATATGGTGCACCGGCGTGACCAGCTGGAACAGGTGCTCACCGACGGTTCGTGTGATTACTACCTCCTTGACACGGCTGGCCGCAACCAGAAAAACGAGATGCAGATTGGGGAGATCAGGAGTGTATTGAACGGGCTCCCCATCCCCGTTGATGTCCACCTTGTGGTCTCCGCCACGACCAAGTATGCGGATCTCGCCGAGATCATGAAAAACTTTTCGTCCCTGCGCTACCAGCGGATTATTGCCACCAAGGTGGATGAAACAAATACCTTCGGGTCACTGATAAGCGGTCTGGCCTCGAGCGGCAAGGAACTGGTCTGGTTGTGCATGGGGCAGGGTGTTCCTGATGATATCAAACTCGCCGAAGCGCGGGATCTTGTGGGCAGGGTCATGGTGCAGTACCGCATTGAGGGAGCACTGGCCCATGCATGATGAGGCGACTGGAGGATCGATGATGGATCAGGCAGCCAATCTGAGAAAGCTGGCCAGCAGGAGCAGGGGGACTCGCCCGCAGCCCGAGCTGGTCGAAGTGGCCAAGCCGGCCAAGGCAACCCGGTTTATCGCTGTTGCCAGTGGCAAGGGCGGGGTGGGCAAGACCAATTTTGCCATCAATCTTGGCATCCTCTTTGCCCGGGAGGGCAAGCGTGTGATCGTGATGGATGCTGACATGGGACTGGCCAATGTCAACGTGATCCTGGGTGTGATTCCAAAGTTCAATCTCTATCACGTGATCAAGGGGCAAAAGCGTCTTTCAGAAATCATCATCGACACCCCGCAGGGAATTCGCATTATCGCCGGGGCCTCGGGCTTTTCAAAGCTGGCCAACCTGACCGAGGAAGAGCGCCTGCGGTTTGTTGACAGCATGATGGAGCTGGGGGAAGCGGATATCGTCATCATTGATACCGGAGCGGGAGTCTCGCGGAACGTGCTCTCCTTTGTCCTGCCTGCTGACGAGGCCATCATCGTGACCACGCCCGAACCGACAGCCATCACGGACGCCTACGGGATTATCAAGGCTATTTCTGCCGAGACAGGGCAGGTCACCATCAAGCTGGTGGTCAACAGGGTCTCTTCGATACACGAGGGTAAACAGGTTGCCGAACGGGTGATCAATATCGCCGGGCAGTTTTTGAACGTCCGGGTTGAAAACCTGGGGATGGTTTTTCAGGACGAGGCGGTTTCGGAATCTGTCATGAAGCAGCGTCCCTTTGTCATTGCTGCGCCCAAAAGCAGGGCGACCGAGTGCGTGGATCACATCGCAAAGAGACTGCTGGGCATGCAGATCACCCCGAAGTCACGCGGATTTGGCGGGTTCATCAAGAATTTCCTTTCGGTGTACAAGGAGGACTGATTTCGCATGGAACTGCCGGGCAGCAGGGAGAACTACTATCTTGGCGGCATCCTGGGTGCAGTCACCTTTGCAGCCATTTTTCTGATCGGACTTGTTTCGGGAGTGTCCCTGGGGCTGCTTTTTTTGCGCGGTCTGCTCTACGGGTTGCTGGTGACAGCACTGGGAACCGGCGCCGGGTTTCTCCTTGAGCGGCTGGTTCCCGGGCTTTGGGATGACGGCGGGTCTGTGATGGCGGGTGGTGATCTTGAGGACGATTCCACCGGCGAAGAGGATGCTCAACGCCCGGTTTTTGACTATACCATCGGGGATGAGCCGTCAGGCAGTGAGCCGCTCCCTGACGGGAACGAGGATATTGGTGCTCCGATAGGGTCCGAGCCGCAGCCATCGCGGATGGTTGCAGGCGAAAGCAAGGTTGTCGGGAATTTTCGCATCATTGGGGACAAGCAGTTCCCCAACGATCCCGAGGATTATGCCAAAGCCATCCGTACCATGATGAGCCGGGACGATGAGTAGGCCCTTTCTTTTTTGATTGATTTTATCCGTGTTTTGAAGGATACTGTAGACTGCAGCCAGGAAAACGCAGCAGCGCCGGGTATCCGGGAGGGGGAGAATGCAGAAAGCGACAGGCGCGAATGAACGGCAGACTGCCAGACCGGGACAAAATGGCGGGGCAAGCTGCATTTCAGAAAAAAAGCGCTACGAACAGCTCTCCGAGGATGATCTCTGGCCCGAGTACCTGCGGACCCGTAACCACATTATTCGAGAGGTTATCGCCGAGCGGTATGCGCCCCTTGTCAAGTATGTTGCGGCAAAGGTTGCGAGCGGACTTCCTCAAAACATCGAGTTTGACGATCTGATAGGGTACGGGGCCTTTGGGTTGATCGACGCTATCGAAAAGTACGATCCGGGCCGAAACACCAAATTCAAGACCTATGCCGTAACCCGGATTCGCGGGGCGATTTTTGACAATCTTCGTGATGAAGACTGGGTTCCCCGCAGTGTCCGGCAGAAGATCAAGGACCTGGAGAGTGTTGTCACCTCCATGGAAAACAGGCTTGGCAGGACGGTCGAGGATACCGAGATTGCGCAGGAGATGGGGATCTCGCTTGACGAGTTCCATGATCTTCTCAAACGGATCAACTGTACATCAGTCCTCTCCCTCAATGATACCGGGCACAGCAGCAAGGACAACGAACGGCTTTCGCTGACCGAGCTCCTTGAGAGCCCCAGCAGTCTCAATCCGGATTCGATGGTCGAGCGGGACGAGATCCGCAAGATGGTTTTTGATGTCATTATGGGGCTGCCCGAAAAGGAAAAAAAAGTCCTTATCCTGTACTACTATGAGGACCTGACCCTCAAGGAGATCGGCCAGGTGCTTGAGGTGACCGAGTCCAGGGTATCACAACTTCATACCAAGGCGATCTTTCGCCTGCGGACAAAGCTGGACAAGGTTCGCAGCAGCCTCATGACCTGACCCCTTCCTTCACAGGTGGCTTGTCTGACAGGACACGGGCAGGCTGATCCGGGATCCTCACCGGTTTCGGGATTTTCGCCGATACTGGATACAGGGACAGCCGCAGGCATGGAGGAACGATGGATCGTCTCAAGGAAGCTCTGGCACGCGATCTCGCAAAAGAAGAAGCAAAAAAGTCTGCCGGCCCCGCCAGGGCTGCGAAGCAGCCCAACGACGTCTATGGAACACCAGACGGACGGATTGTTGTCGTCGCAAAGTCCATCAAGCGTGCCTTGGAGCGGGCCAGTGAGGTTCTTGATGAAAATATCATGAATCTCGATTATGAGATTCTCGAACATGGCTCGTCCGGTTTTCTTGGCATCGGAGCCAGGCCCTACCGCATCATTGCCGGGCTCGCTGCGGTCAGTTTTAATGAATTTGCCATGGCCATGTCCCCCGAGGAGGGGATGGATGGTCATATGCACGCTGCCTTGCATGCTCCGCAGCATGCCGAGCCGGCGGACAGGGATGGTATCTTCAAGGTTGTTGTGCGCAAGGCCGGAATCTTTATCCATGCCATGCCTCCCAAGGGGAAGGGCCGCAAGGCCGGCTTCGAACAGGCTGCAGCAGCCCTGGCACTGAGGGGAATCGCCAACTTCGACAGGGATCTTGTCCAAAAAACGCTTGACGAATCAACAGGCGATCCGGTCAAGATCGGCGAATGGCAGCCCAACAAGCAGTTTGATTCGCATGTGACAATTGATGTAACGGCAGACGAGATGAAGGCCTTTGCCATAGTGACCAAGCCCGAAAAGTGGGGACGTGTTCTCGAGCCGGAGGATATCATGGCCAATCTTGACATCAAGGGTGTCAAGTTTGGGATACTCGAGGAGAAGATCCGCGAGCTGCTCGAAAACGAGATTTACAATACACCCTTTCTTGTTGCCCAGGGCAAGCAGGTCGAGTATGGTGAGGACGCTGTGATCACCTACAACTTCCGTACCGAGACGGACAAGGTTCAGCTTAAAGAGGAAGAAAACGGACGGGTGGACTATTTCAACCTGGATCTGGTCCAGAATGTTGTTGCCGGGCAGGTGCTTGCAACCAAAAAACCGGCTACGCAGGGATCTGCGGGCCGATCAGTTACCAACAAGCGGATTGAGACCAAGACCGGCAAGGAGATTCCGCTTCAGGCAGGGCGCAACTGTCACCTTGAAGCGGATGGCCTTTCGATTGTGTCGGATATTCATGGGCAGGTCCTTTTGGCAAACAACAAGGTTGTCGTTGACCCGGTGTACGAAGTGGCCGGCAATCTGGACCTTGGTGTGGGCAATGTGACATTTTTGGGCACGGTTGTGGTCAAGGGCAATGTCGAAGAAAATCTTGAAATCAAGGCGGCCGGGAACGTCGAAGTGCTTGGAACCGTCAACATGGCCAAGATCGAGGCTGAGGGCAGCGTTATCGTGCGCCAGGGAATCATCGGCAAGGGTGAGGGCGTGATCAAGGCGGGCCAGGATGTGATGGCCAAATTTATTGAACGCTGCAGGATCTCGGCGGGCAACGATGTGGTTGTTGTGGAAAGCATTGTCGACTCGCAGGTGGATGCCGGTCGCCGGGTGCTCTGCCTTCAGGGCAAGCGGGGAACCCTGTCAGGTGGCCGGACCAGGGCACGCGAAGAGATCAATGTCAAAAACCTCGGAAACGAAAACTCCCCGACGACGATTGTCGAGGTCGGAATAGATCCGAAGTCACGCGAGAAATTTGACTCGCTGTCTGAAGAGAAGCGGCAGTTGGGGGACAAGATTACCGAGGCGGCAAAAAATATCATTACCCTGCAAAACCAGAAGGGCTCGGGGATGCTTTCTCCCGAAAAGGAAACAATGCTGCAGGATCTTTTGATCACCAAGGCCGAAAGCGAAGCCAGGGTCAGGGAGATCACCGAAGAACTCGAAGAACTCAAGGCGTTCATGAACATGCTTGAGACCAAGGGCAAGGTCAGTGTCCAGAAGCTTGTCTATCCCGGTGCGAGGATCATCATCAAGAATGCCACACCACTTGATGTCAAGGATAACTTCAAGTTTACCACTTTCATGCAGGAGGGCGGGATTGTCCGCGCCAGCGTGTATGAGCAGCCAAAGGTTGAGGCCAAGGGCAAGGTTCAGGGGAAGAGGTGAGGCATGAGCATCAAACCGCTTGACATGCAGGTAGCCATTGGACAGATCCATCAGGTTGCGCAGCGGCAGCATCAGGAGCAGACCCTCCCTGCCGTGCAGCAGCAACAGCATGCAGCCCACTTGCAGAAGGACGGGGTCAGGGTCCACGAGACGGTGGTTGAGACTGCCCAGGATCATGCGGGAAGCGGGGTGCGCGATGCCCTGGCCCGTGAGGATACGGGGCGAAGACGGAAAAAGCGCACTCCTGAAAAACGGGGAGACCCCGGTTCCGAGGCAGGCCGGAGGGAGGGATTTGCCCGGGCTGAAGAGGACAAGGGCGGGATAGTGGATATCAGGCAGTAGTGGACTGGGGCCCCGCGTCGTGTTAGGTTAGTACACGGGCTGCGGGAGGGCGCTGGATGGAAATCCTGATTGTGGTTTTCTGCAATGTTGTGTTGCTGGTTGTCATCTATGTCACCCTTTCCCGAAAGATAGCCAGGGCCGAGAGGCGCAGTTTGCCCGAAGAGCTCCAGGCCGAGATGGACACCATCATTACTACTTTCAACCGGACAGCTGACCGTAACATCGATCTTCTGGATGACCGGGTACGCAGCCTTGAGCCCCTGGTAAACCGAGGAGAGCGTCTGGCAGGTCAGCTTGAGGGGATCGTGCGCCGCGCCGAGGCGCTCTCAAAACTCCGCGAAAAGATCCAGTCCCAGGATGCTGAGCCCGTCAGGACGCTTGAGTTGCCCCCTGAGACGTCACTTGCCGGGCAGACTGCGGCAAACGCATATCGTGAGCAGAGTGTCCAGGTGCAGGAAAGCATCGCGCCGGCTCCCGAGCCGAAACAGCACAAACTCAAGAAACGTGCAAAAAAGACACCTGACGAAATCCTTCGCGAGATGACAGACGCTGGACGGGATCCGGGGGAGATCGCGCACACCCTGGGCATTACCCGCGAAGAGGTGCTGCTCAAGCAAAAGCTCGCCAGACTCTCAGGCTGAGCGTGTTTTTGAAAACGCGGGATGCCTGATCAGGTCAAAAAAGTCCGAAAACCCGGTATAGCTGATTCCGGCTTCCTGGCAGAGCTGCGGAAGCCGGCCGCAGGCGAAGACCGTATCAGCAAGGGCAGCGGCACAGGTATCGGAGCGTCCGTCCCCGATCAGGATCACGGGGCGCGGGTGGGGGCCAGGGTTGTGCCGGAGTCTCTCGAGAATGGTCTTTTTGCAGCAGCCGCAGCGGGTACAGCGGGGTGAGGCATGGGGAAAATCGGCCGCAAGCCGGGGGCCGTCCTGGTAGAGAATATTGGCATAGAGGGGAAGGTCAAACCGGCCAGCCGCGAGGATGCGGCGGATGATGACTTCGTATCCATCGCTCACCACAAGCAGGGGGATCTTGGCACTGGCACAGTGTGCGACAAATTCTGGAAAGCCTGAGCGCAGCGGGATGGTCTGGAGGTGATCAAGGATCACCGAAAGGGGGGTCTCGACAGAGTCCAGGATCCGGCGCGCGACTTCTGCGGTCGAACGGGTACCCATCTGCCACTCCTCCTCAAGGGCCTCCCAGTCAATCCCCCTGGCCCAGAGGGATGAGAGCTCGACGCACGAGTCCCGGGTGATGATTGTTCCGTCAAAATCGCACAGCACCAGCGGGCGCATCAGGCTGAACGCCAGCGGGAGAGGATATCGCTGGCGGCCGTGGCCGGATCGGGTGCCTTGAGGATGGCCGAGACAACGGCCAGGCCGGCGAGTCCGGGGATCACCCGCAGGCTGTCGGCGGCCCCTGGCCCGATCCCGCCGATGGCGACAACCGGGATGTCGACGGCATCGACAATCCGCGCAAGGCCCTCGATCCCGATCGTGCCTGTGTAGTCTGACTTGGTTGATGTGTCAAACACGACACCACCCCCGATATAGTCTGCACCGGCTTTCTCGGCGGCCCTGGCCTCGGCGGTTGTGCTGGCGGAGACGCCAAGGATCCGGTCGCGGCCAATCAGATGCCGTGCGCTGGTGGCATCCATGTCGTCCTGCCCGATATGGACCCCGTCGGCATCAGCCGCAAGGGCAACATCGACACGGTCATTGATGATCAGCGGAACCCGAAACGGCCGGAGGGCCCTGACCAGATTGCGTGCCAGCTCTACCATTTCTCTCGTGCTGGCCGATTTCTCGCGCAGTTGAACCGCAGTCACACCGCCCGAGACGGCCTTGAGGACAGTGGCAACAAAGTCACGATCCCCGATCAGCGCCCGGTCAGTGACCAGGTAGAGACTCCAATCACGCATGCTCGTATCCTCCATTGGCACAACGGCAGTGAGGGAAGGTATCCCTCTCAATCATACACGGCAAATCCGTTTCGCACAGGGGATCTTAGAGCCGGGTGACGGATTTTTCTGCGCAGGCAGCAAGGTCTTCAGGGTGAACAGTGCTCAGCGAGTCAAGGAGTGCTGTCCTGAACGACATCGGGCCGACCGTTTGGGGAAGGAGCGCAGCACGCTCGGCCGCCAGGCCAAAGGCGCAGCCGGCCGCAAGGCAGCCGTCAGCATCCGTCCCTCCGACAGCCCGGGCTGCGACTGCTGCTGCTGCTACCAGACCTCCCAGGGTGCAGCCGGTTCCGCTGACCCGTCCCAGTAGTGCGTCTCCGCCTGCAATCGTCCAGACATCCTTTCCGTCAGAGACTGTGTCCGTTACCCCTGTGGCCATGACGACTGCCTGGTTGGCCTGTGCCACGGACAGGCAGGCCTGTGCCAGATTGGAGCCGCTCTCCAGCGAATCGACTCCGCGTGAACGGGCGTCCATCCCGGCCAGGCTCATGATTTCGGCGGCGTTTCCCTTGATGATGCTGATTCCACCCGCGGCCAGCAGCGTGCGGACATACGCCATTTTTTCAGGAAAGGCCCCGCATGCCACGGGGTCAAGGACGACCGGGATGCCCCTCTCGCGGGCAACGGCCAGTGCGAGGGGCATGGCCCGGGATTGCTCTGCGGTCAGGGTTCCGACGTTGAGGTAGAGGGCCGACACAATTTTGGCAAAGCTGGCCGCTTCAGCTTCCGCTTCAACCATGGCTGGCGAACCGCCCAGGCAGAGGAGGGCATTGGCGACATCGTTGATCGTGACATAATTGGTGATGATCTGGACCAGGGGCGGTTCTTTTCTGATCCTGTCAAGAATCAAACCGGCCTTCGTATTGTATTTTTCCTGCATCAGTGAATCTCCTTCCATAGGTCGTGAAAGTGATGGGTCGGGCCGATGCCGTGGCCCAGGGAAATTCCGTGCTGAATGGCATTGGCGGTATAGGTCTTGGCGGCTCGGACAGCATCGGCAAGCGGCATCCCCTTGGCCAGGTTGGCTGTGATGGCTGCGGAGAGGGTGCAGCCAGTTCCATGTGTATGCCGTGCCTCCAGTCGGGGGGCGGGGAGTTCGAGACAGCCCGCGGGTGTGGCCAGAATATCGATGGCCTGCCCCTCAAGATGCCCACCCTTGATGACGGCGGCCCTGGCGCCGAGTTCGAGGATTGCCCGGGATGCGTCCTTCATGGCGGCCAGTGAGCTGACCTTCAGCCCCGTCAGCACTTCGGCTTCAGGCAGGTTGGGTGTAATCACGCTTGCGAGGGGCACAAGAAGTGTCCGCAGGGCCTGGACAGCCGCTGGCTCAAGCAGGTGATCTCCTCCTTTGGCAACCATCACCGGATCGAGGACGATGATGGGTGGTTTCCAGCGGGTGAGTGCTTCCACGACGGTTGCGATGATGTCTGCATCAGCGAGCATGCCGATCTTGACGGCGTCTACCCTGATGTCGGAAAACACACTGTCGATCTGTGAGCGGATGCAGTCGAGGGGGATTTTGTGGATGGCCTGTACGCCGACGGTGTTTTGGGCCGTGACGGCGGTAATGGCGGTCATGGCGTAGACTCCGAGCGCACTCCATGTCTTGACATCGGCCTGGATGCCGGCTCCTCCGCCGGAGTCAGAGCCGGCAATACTGAGGGCATGAAGAAGCATGATTGTATCCTTTCGCAGTCCTGTGCCAGCCTGGTGGGCAGGAGCGGAAAAGGATGACGTGTCAGGACGGAGTGCATCCGTTGTACGCGTGCTTCCCTTCGCCGGCATTACCCGTACAGGTTCGAGGGGTCAGGCATACGCCTTCTCAGCCGAGACCGGCACCCCCAGCAGCATCTGCCCAAAGTGTAGCATTCGCACTGCAGGGGGGCAAGCATCACGATACTTCCGGATTACTCCGGGAGTGGATGCTGCCCACGCAGATATTCTGTCCTGTGGTCATTCGTGTCTGCGGATGAGCGACTCTTGCGGAACAGCGTTTGTCGAAACTGTTTGCGGGGCAGGCGTGCATGTGATACAATGCCCCCGGCGGAGATACCCGCGCCGATCCCAGACTGGAGTGTGTTCATGGAGGCTACGCAGCAGCGTATTCGCTGGTTTGTACCCGGCGATATCAATGGTTTTTTTGGTCTTATGGTTGACAATGTGGCCATGCTGGCCTTTTTGGCGGCCATCCTCCTTGGTTGCGGGTTTCCCGCGGAGGTTGTGTTTGGAAAGATGTTTCCCGGAACAGCACTCGGCGTCCTGTTTGGCGACCTCGTCTATAGCTGGATGGCGTGGCGTCTGGCAAAGCGTACCGGACGGGCAAATGTGACATCCATGCCCCTGGGGCTGGATACCCCATCGACTATCGGGCTGGCACTGGCGGTCCTCGTGCCTGTATTTAACCTCGAGAGCTCACGGATGCTTTCGGAGGCAGCGGTCATGGGTGTTCCTCTCAGCATGGCCGATGTTGCGGCACCCGCTGCGGAGATGGCATGGTATGTGGGTATGGCCATCATGGTCTGCATCGGGCTTTTCAAGGTGCTTTTTGCCTACCTCGGGCCCTGGTTGCAAAAGCTCATCCCGGGTGCCGCCCTTCTCGGGAGTCTGGCCGGTATCGGGTTTGCACTTCTCGGGTTTTTGCCCCTGGTTGACATTTTCGGATTGCCCATCGTGGGTGCCCTCTCGCTCGGACTGATCCTGTATGCCGTCATCGCCCGGATCAAGCTGCCCTTCAATATTCCCGGTGTCCTGATGGCGGTCATAGCGGGGAGTGCCCTCTACTATCTCCTTGCCCCGAGTGGATTGCTCGGAGTTCAGTATTCGGCTCCTCTTGCCGAGCTGCATCTTGGCCTGCCGGTACCCACGCTTGACTTTGCCCGCGGGATGGAGATGGCTCTCAACTTCCTTCCGGTTGCCATTCCCTTTGCCCTCCTGACATCGATCGGAGGGATCAATGTGACCGAGAGTGCCCGTGCCGCCGGGGATGATTTCAAGACGCGGACCGTGCTTCTTGTTGATGCGGCCTCGGCCCTGATTGCCGGAGTCTGTGGTGGTGTTGTGCAGACGACCCCCTACATCG
>JAKPMW010000005.1 GCA_029548715.1 Spirochaetota bacterium
CATCCTTGCCTGTGCGGGACGTCCGCGTTACCCTTCGGGTACGATGCCAGCTCCCTGCATCGACGAAAATCGGCCATCCTTGGCCCGTCGGTACGTCCGCGTCCAGCTCCCTGTCCTGCGCTTATGGACATTACCCTTCGGGTACTCCGCCATGTCCGCGCAAAACAGGATGTCTGCAGTGCCGCTTCGACATGGATGTCAAAGAAGCGGCCGCGGGACGTCCGCATTACCCTTCGGGTACGATGCCGGCTCCCTGCACCGACGAAAATCGGCCATCCTTGGCCCGTCGGTACGTCCGCATCCGGCTTCCTGCACCGACGAAAATCGGCCATCCTTGGCCCGTCGGTACGTCCGCATCCGGCTTCCTGTCCCAAGTGGGAAAAGTGTGAACCCCGGATGGCCGAGTGGGTCGTGTTTGTCTACACCCGGTACACCGAAATACTGTCCGAACCATCAGGGAGGTCCGCTTTGCATCCCCTTGCATGATCAGCAAAATTCCGCTACACTTTCAAGTAAGCGAGGGATCAATCATGATGCGTAGCATGACGGCAATCATTGAAAAAGAAGGCTCGGGATATGTAGCTCTCTGCCCTGAGCTGGATATTGCCAGCCAGGGTGATACGATTCTTGACGCGAAAGAAAACTTGAAAGAAGCACTCGAGCTTTTCTTCGAAACGGCATCACCCGAAGAAATCAAGACTCGACTTCGCTCCGAAGTATTTATTACGAATATGGAAATAGCTGTTGGGTAACCTGAAAACATTTTCCGGAGCTGCCTTATGCAAACTATTGCAGCAGCACGGCTTCGCAGAAATTCGTCAAAAAGGAAGCCATGTCATCATGCAAAAGCATGTCGGCACCTCGACGATTACAGTGCCCGTATTCCCATAAAGAAATCCGCACTGGCACCATTCCCCGCGCTTTTGAGCATCCATGCCCGCGCGGGACGTTCGCATCCGGCTCCCTGCTTTCAATTATTCGTCAATCGGGTATTCCACGGAATGTGTTTGAGAAGCAGGACTTCTGAATATCTCATCCTCTTGATCGTACCTGATGCAGGATTCCCTGATACCCACACCATCCGCACACAAAAAAAGAGGTCCCTTGCGGAACCTCCCGTGCATCCCCTAGGGGAATTGAACCCCTGTTGTCGGAATGACAATCCGATGTCCTGACCACTAGACGAAGGGGACAAGAACTGATACTGCTATGAGCCGCGACAGACTCGAACTGTCGACCCACGCCTTAAAAGGGCGTTGCTCTACCAACTGAGCTAGCGGCCCGTTGTCCGGGCACAACCACCAAAAACCAGTGCCCGCCAATCGCAACAGGCCTTGCACAGCCCGTCTGAAGCGCACGCAGCACCTGCTTCAGTGCCCCGCGTTGCCATGTAAAGTAAAAAAATCGATGCCCTCCTGTCAAGCAAAAAAGCACCTTGCTACCTGTGTACACGCAGACAGTCTTCCTGCACGATGCTGCTCCGGGCGGTAAAACGTCACGAGACACGGCAGAGTACCGCGAATGATGCTATACTTCCTTTCATGAAACGTCATTACCATCGAAAAACCTGCTTCCTGCTTTGCCTGACAGTGTTCAGCCTGATACAGCACACTGCCCTGCACGCCGCCAAAGCCCCCCTCGGACTTTCGGCCCTGCTGCCGGGAGGGGCCCGCTCTTCAGCCCTGGCCGGATGTTCGGCCTTGCTGACAGAGAGTACCGAGGATTTTCATGCCAACCCTGCCCTGATTGCCGGCATTCCCCGCACTGAAACCGGTTTCGGGATAGACATCCGGACCGATGGACTGACCACACCCGCCTTCTGGCTGGGACTGCCCGTAGCGCAGGACTCACTCTGGCTGGGACTGTCCTTCAGGCAGCTCGCACCCCATGCCCGCAGTTTTGCCCCCACGATATCGCCACACCTGAGCCTGCCCCCTGATCTTGACTACCAGGCCAGCGCCACCCTGGGCCTTGCCTGGCGCATATCTGGCCCCCTCTCGATGGGTGCAGCACTCCTTGCCCATGTCTCAGATGGGACAAACTCGACAGCAAGCACCTCACCGGGCCTGGCCCTGGGTTGCATGCTTTCGCGGACACCATCGCTGCCCCTTTCGCTTGCGATCGCCTTTCTGAATATTGTCCCCACACTCGAACCTGGCAGGGTATCAGCCAGCCTTCCCTGGATCTGGCGGGCTTCAGCAGCCTGGCGCTGCATTGAAAGCTGGCCCCATTCACTTGATCTCGGGTTCGAGTGGTCCGGAGGAGAGGACCGTCCCGGCAGGATTGCAGCGGCGCTCGAGTACAGCATCGAGTCCCGCTGGTTCTTCCGCACAGGACTGGCAGCCGGTGACACCGTGCCCCGGCTTGGACTCGGGTTTCGGGATATCTCACCCGATATCAGCCTTGCTGTCGATCTCTCATGGCAGCATGCTGATGACAACAGCAATGTCTTCAGAGTCTCGATAGCGTTCGGCTTTTAAGCCGGTTTGGGGTGAGTATTCCGTCGTACACGGCAGATCCGGACCGCCACAGGATTGATAGCATTTGCCAGTGGTACAACCCGGCCATCAGATGTCATCCACCCTTGAGGCTGCGCTCAAGATCCCTGCGGGCATCCTTTTTGGCAAGCGTTTCACGCTTGTCATACAGTTTTTTTCCCTTGCAAAGCCCAATCTCAACCTTGACACGCCCCCTGGAAAAGTACAGTGAAAGCGGCACAATGGTCAGACCCTTTTCCTTGACCTTTTGCTCGAGCTTGAGGATCTCATAATCATGCAGAAGCAGCTTGCGTCTGCGCAGGGGATCATGGTTCATCCGGTTGCCAAAATCATAGGGCGAGATGTGCAGCTTGACCAGCCAGGCCTCACGATCCTTGATGGACACAAAGGCGTCAAGAAAGTTGACCCTCCCGGCACGCAGGCTCTTGACCTCCGTCCCCACAAGCACGAGACCTGCTTCGACCTTGTCAAGCACGCTGTACTCATGCCAGGCCTTGCGGTTACTGGCAATCTGCTTGTGTCCTGATCCGTCCTGTGCTGTAGCCATACCTGTAAGGTAGGCAAGGGCAGGCCGTCCGGTCAAGGCATCCGCCCTTCTATGCTTTTTTCCAATCCGGCCGTATACTGTCTGCAGCACATACACGTAAGTCAAACACGTATCGCAAGGAGCTGCCTGTGTTCCCAAAGCCATCCGAGAGAATCGCCATCACGGCCCCGGGAGTGCATCTGACGTACACGGGCCTCATCCGGCGGATTAATGCCGCTGCAGCGATACTGGCCGTTGCTCCGGGTGATCGTGTGGCTATAGTCAGCGAAAACCGCCCCCAATGGATCTATGCCTTTCATGCCATCTGGCAAAGGCAGGCTGTCGTTGTCCCCGTCGATCCGGGCATGCCCGCCGCCGACATGGCTGTCATCTTTGCGGACTGTCGGCCGGCAGCAGTCTGCGCAAGCCAATCGACCCGGGAGACGGTAGCTTCAGCACTGGCACAGGCAGGACTCACCTCAAACACGGTACTACTCGAGGATTTTGACAGTCTTGCGGATGGACCGGACACCCTGCCCCTCTCTGAACCAGCCGATCCCAGAGCCCTGGCGGCCCTGCCCTATACTTCGGGAACGACAGGCCAACCCAAGGGTGTGATGCTGTCCTACGAAAACCTGTCCACCAGCGCAGATGCCGTCCGGGCACAGGGATACTACCGCGCAGACGACAATGTGATGGCTCTGCTACCCTTCTTCCATATACTGCCGCTTCAGGGAGCGATCATTGTCCCGCTCTCCGCCGGCTGCAAGGTGGCCTTTGCCGCTGGCCTGCAGCGTGAGGATATTGCCCGTACCCTGCGGGAAGAGGAAATAACTCTCTTTGTCGGCGTCCCCCGGCTCTACTCCATGTTCCATGCAGCCATCAGCGAACGTGTCCGGGCCAGCCTCGTCGGCCGTACTCTCTTTGGGCTGTCACGCCTGATCGGAAGCCAGAGATTCGGGCATGCCATCTTTGGAAAGGTTCACAGGGCACTTGGTCCAAACGTCCGGGTCTGGGTAACGGGAGGCGCCAAGGCCAACCCGACCATGCTGAAAGAAATGTGGGCGCTCGGATTCCGCATGATCGAAGGATACGGGCTGACCGAAACTGCTCCCATTGTCTCGTTTAATCCGCAAAACCAGCCGCGCCTCGGGTCAGCGGGACTCCCTGTCCAGGGGACCGAGGTCCGCATAGATGAAGGCGAGATTGTTGTTCGCGGCAAAAATGTCATGCTGGGGTACTACAACAAACCGGAGGCAACAGCAAAAGTCATCCGGGATGGCTGGTTCCATACAGGGGACACAGGCGAATTCGACACAAAAGGATACCTCGTCGTCACCGGGCGCAAGGACGAAATGATTGTCCTCCCAAACGGAAAAAACATTGACCCCGAGGATATCGAGCGCGATCTTGGCGCGTCAAACACGCTGGTGCAGGAGGTGGCTGTCCTCCAGGTAAATGGACAGCTCGCAGCAGTGATCCAGCCACAGGCAGAATGCAGCGCAACAGGTCTTGAAGCAGCAGGCAAGACCATCCAGACACAGGTCATCGAGCCATACAATGCCCGGGTACCCAACTACCGCCGCATCCTCCATCTCCGCATGTCCGGCGATCCCCTGCCCCGTACCCGTCTTGGCAAACTGCGCCGCTTTTTGCTCAAGGATTTCTTCACCAGCGAAGCAGCAACCAGCCAGAGACCGGATCAGGTGATCACGAACAACACCCTGGCACAAGTCTGCGGCTTTTTGTCCCGCCGGAAAAAAATCCAGGCTCGCCCCGAATCGCGCCTTGACCTTGATCTCGGACTCGATTCACTCGACCGGCTTGAGATGGCAGCCTTCCTCCAGTCCGAGCTCGGTCTCACGATTGTCGAAGCCGATCTGGCACGGGCAGCCACGGTAGAGGAAGCCGTCTCACTGGCACGGGCAGCCACGGATGATGAAGTCCTTCAGGCGGGCGACCCCTTTGATGGCCCTGTCGAAATGCCAAAATTGCGCAAGGGGGCCCGCAGCTCGGCCCGCGCCCTGCTTTCGTTTTTCATGCGCCGACTCTTCAGGCTCCGCATCGAAGGTCTCGAAAACCTGCCGGAAAAACCCTGCATCATCGTCGCCAACCACGAGAGTTATCTTGATGCACCGAGCCTGATTGCAAAATTTCCCAAAAAATTTCTATCCCGCTCTGTCACCTGGATCAAGGCGTCCAATATCATGGAACGTATCGTCCGGTTTTTATCCCGTGGGCGCAACATCATCGTGGTGCACGCCAAAAGTGATCTGGCAGCAACCCTGCGCAGCTCGGCAGCCGTCATCGAGGCCGGCTACAACCTGATGGTCTTTCCCGAGGGGCTGCGCAGCCGTGACGGGGGGCTGGCCTCCTTCAGGCCAGGCTTTGCCATGATTGCCTGCCGCGCAGGTGTCCCGGTCGTGCCTGTAGCCATTGAAGGCTCCCTTGAGGCCATGCCCTACGGAAAGACATTCCCCCGCTTTGGAAAAAAAATCTGTCTCAAAATTCTTCCGGCACTTGTTCCTCATGCTGGAGAAACACCCGAAGCCCTTGCTGCCCGGGCACGAAGCGCCATCGCCTCAATCGTCGAGCGCGACGATGCCCGCTCCTGAGGCCCGCTGGTACTCAACCAGGGAAGACGCGCATGTCCGCTGCCAACTCTGTCCGCGGGCCTGCCTGATCCCTGACGGAGCAAGCGGTGCATGCCGGGTACGAAAAAACGAGGGCGGTCGCCTGTATGCCCTGACCTGGGGCCGGTTTCCAGCCCTGGCCATCGATCCGATCGAAAAAAAACCGCTCTACCATTTTTTCCCAGGCTCAGACACGCTCTCCCTGGGCTCCCTGGGCTGCAACATGCATTGCCTGCACTGCCAAAACGTATCACTCTCCGAGCCTGACATCTTTGCCCTGGCGCACATCGAGCAGACAAAGACGATGCCGCCCGAGTTCATCGCTCCCTTCGCCCGCCAGCACTCCGTACCAACCGTGGTCTGGACGTATAACGAACCCCTCGTCAATGCCGAGTACCTGGTCAGCGCCCTGCCCCTGGTGCAACAAGCCGGGCTGGCCACAGTGCTTGTCACGGCCGGACTGGTCTCGCCTGAACCCCTCGGCGAGATCCTGCCCCACCTCGATGCCTGGCGGATCGACATCAAGGGATGGGGTGACGAATTCTACCAACGCTTGACCGGCTTCCCGGGCTGGAAGACAGTTTTGGGGAACAGTCTCCTGGCCAGGGAGGCGGGCTGTCATATCGAAGTAGTGACGAACCTCATTGATGGCTGGAACGACTCGCCCGAAGATCTGGCCGCCATCGCCCGCTGGATCGCACGCGAGCTGGGCCCCGAAACCCCCTGGCACGTGACCGCCAGTCATCCCGCCGCACACCTGACGAGCATCCGGCCCACCCCGCCCGCCACCATCCTCGAGGCACGCCGCATCGGCCTGGAGTCCGGGCTGAAACACGTCTACTGCGGGAACGTCGATATCCCCGATGGAAGTGATACAGTCTGCCCGGACTGCGGGGCCATCCTGATCCGCCGGCGGGGTTTTGCCGTCCTTGAAAACCGGCTCACCGGCTCTGCCGCCTGCCCGGACTGCGGCCGGCGGATCATCGGGCGGTTTTGACAGTACGACTGTCAAACACAGCATCGGTCAGCGCGAGCGATGGTTCGACAGGTTCGTGTACATCAAACGGGCCAAAGCACATTATGGCGAGTGACGGCCTGTCGTATTTGACCGCTTGAAATTCGCATTGCGGGGAAAGGGCTGTATGTACACAAGGTGTCAGGGAAACAGCGGGTCGCGCAACACACTTTCTACAGCGTGTACCAGCTCTGGTATCGGACAGCGGGCTGCGAAGCCCTGTGCATCCAGCCAGGCCCAGGCATCATGCTCATCCGAAAGGCGGACCTCACCGGAAACCCAGCGTGCCCTGTACTGGATGACGATCATCGGACGCTCGAGTCGCCAGGCGTGATATGCGGCCATAGGTCTTGGCTCAATTTCTACTTCGATTCCGCTTTCTTCGAGGATCTCGCGCATGATGGCGGCCTGAGGCTGTTCACCAAATTCAATCCGGCCCGAAAGCGTCTCCCATACTCCGGGCGAGGCATCCTTCGTCATGGCCCGCCGCAGGGAAAGCACACGCAGTCCGCCTGACATGGGCATACAACTGCCCGCACCCGCTGGCCATTCTGCAATCCCCAGCGTTTCGGACGGACGGACAACAAGGGCCGCTACCGCAACCACAAAGCCGCTCACGCCCGCTCCCGCCGGATGGTCCAGGTCGTATGCAAGCCCTTTTTTCCCCTGATTGAAACAGGCTCCTGCGCTGCAAGGGCAAGACCGTTACGGGAGAGAAACTCCTCCGTCAAGCGTTCGCGCAGGTTCTCCCCAATGATGATCTGCCCGTCCCGGGCTATCTGTTCAAACCGGGCGGCAATATTGACCACATCTCCGATGGCGGTATATGAAATCTTGTGATAGCAGCCAACATTCCCGACGATGGCCGCACCGCAGTTGATCCCGATCCCCAACCCGGCATCAGCCCGATAAATGCTCTTCCAACTGTCCTTGAGCAGGCTGAACTTCTCCTGCATCCCGATCGCGGCCAGGACGGCCGCCTGCTCGTGGTAGGGCAATTCGGCTGGTGCCCCAAAAATAGCCATGATGTTGTCGCCTGAATACTTGTCAATGATACCATGGTGCTCGATGATGGTTTCGGTCAATTCGGTAAAGAACTCGTTGAGAAGAAGAATCACCTTGTGCGGAGGCATCTCGTCGCAGAGCGAGGTAAATCCGCGGATATCCGCAAAAAGGACGCTGACATCCTGCTTTTCTCCGGCGAGACGCTGCAGACCGTCCTGGCGCATCAATACCTCAATCACCTCGGGAGCAATGTACTTGCCAAACATCATCTGCAGTTCGCCCTTTTCACGCACGGCTGCCAGCTTGGCTTCGTAGCTCTGCCGCAGCTTTTCATTGGCCACCATCAGTTCCTGCCGGCTCATTTCAAAGACCGCTTCCTGCGCCGTGCGAATGCTGTCGATCTCCTGCCGCTCCTGCCGGCCAAGTTCAATCACCGCCTCCTGGGCGGCAAGTATCTCCTGCATCTCCATATTTTCACTGTGTGTCTGCTCGGCCAGCTGGCGGTATCCCCGAAGAAGATGTACGCCGTCTTTCCAGTTTTTTTCTTCATGATACGCATCGATCGCCCGCTCGCAGCGCAGGACAAATTCACGCCGCGAAAAGGGAAAAACAAAATACTCGTGAACATCCAGAGCAACGAGCTTGTACCGGTCACTCTCGTCATTTTTCGAGGCCACAGCCACAATGGGGATAGCCCGAGTCTCATGAGAGGATTTGAGCCTCCCAATGGCGCTCCAGGCCTGTCCACCTGAAGCCGGATCGAGAATTACCAGGCTTGTCCGGTCAGCAAACCCCTGGATTGCCGCATATTCTGTAAACCCGCTTTCGGGAAGGATCTGATACACATCCCCGAAATGATCAAGCGCCCTCTCCAGTGCACGTGTATAGGCAGAAGTCCCGGATAACACCAGTATTGGTTTCATACTCCATCCCGCTGTGTGATGGAATGATGATATCATGTCCCCTCATCAGGGCGCAACAGCACCATAAACATACTCTCAACGCACCATGGACGACGGGGATAACACGGCAGACAGCGCGACGCGTGTGCAAACGGACAAATGTGGCAATCCGGGATTGGCAGGCATGCCTGCCAATCCCGGATTAAATTCTTTCCAATTTACTTTTTTCGTTCGTCCCCGGGACAGGGCCGCTCCGGCGCGGTGCATCCGGTTCGGTCTTAGCGCGGCTTCCCGGGAATGTCCAGGCGGGCCCCGCCAGACCCCAGGCGTAGCACTCTTGCCAGATTCGCCCTGGCCCGGGCAAGCCGGCGCAGGCAGGTCCTGCGTGAAATACCGTACATCAGGGCCAGTTCATCGTGAGAGATTCCGTCCCTGTACCGTGCCAGAAGCATCCTTGCATCATGAACGGCCACCCCCGAAAAAACCTCTCTGATGGCAACCTCGCCCAGCCAGTAATCTCCCTTGACCGGACCCTGCAGCGCATCCAGCCCGTCGTGATCAATCAGGACAACCCGGCCTCTTTCCGGAATGCGTGCATGTCTTGCGGCATGCACAACCACCCGTTCAAGATACGCCTCAAGTGGTCGCTCACAGTCCAGCCGGTGGGCAGAGCGCACGAGCCTGAAAAAGACGTCCTGGACAACATCTTCAGCCTGGAACAGATCAAGCCCGGTGCTTCTCGCCATCCAGACCAGTCTTGCCCGGCTCCGCCGGTATGCACCCGCAACGGCATCCATCCTGCCATGCAGGGAAGATTCGTGAGTGTCTTTCGATTCCATGAAGGAATAATCGTATCCGCTTCAGTAATTCTAAAGACCACACGAATGAATATTCTTTATGGAATTATTCCAATATTTTTCTTTTTGAAAACATCTCGTGCATGATTATCCCGGCGGAGACAGACACATTCAGCGAGTCCAGCCGGGGCAGCATTGGGATTGTCAGCTTCCAGTCACAGCGTTCGGCAACAAGCCTCCGGACACCATCTCCTTCAGAACCCAGAACAACAGCAAAGGGCGAGTCAAAGGCAAATTCGCGGATATCACGGCCTTCACCACCCACTGCGGCTGCAGTCCAGAACCCCATTTCCTTGAGCCGCTCCAAAACACGCACCAGATTTGTCTCGGCAATGACCGGGACATGGCAGTCCCCCCCGCATGCCGCCTTCCGGGCAACAGGCGTCAATCCGCTGGCCCCGTCTTTCGGAATGATGATACAGGCCACGCCAAACTGGGCCGCACTGCGCACAATGGCACCCAGATTGCCCGGATCCTGCACCCTGTCAAGAATCACAACCCTGGGCCATTCGCCGCGCTCGATGGCCGCCGGCAGCTCGCGCGCCCAGTCCCAGTGTGCAATCTCATCTGGCAGTGGAGCCAAAACCACCTCATCCTCCCCGGCATGATCCACACTGCGGCTGTCAGTCCCGGGATGCACAACCGCGGCCCTCACTTCCGGCCTCTCACCACCCTTGCTGCGTTCGGCCCCTTTCACGCCCGGCTCGAGAACAAACCCCTGGTGGACGATTCCGGGATACATCTGGTCAAGTTCCTTCCTGGGTCCCGAGAGGCAGACGATGTTGAGCC